>JANMMH010000521.1:0-14095 GCA_031373055.1 Rubrivivax sp.
GTGCAGGTTCGGGTGCCAGTGCAGGTCGGTGGTGGTTGGCCTCGGCCATGTGTTCCTCGTAGCGGGTTGCGGGCCGCGCTCGCTCTCGCGTTTGCGGCGCGGCGCGGCGCGGCATCGAATTCTGCACGGCCGGCCACGCGGCGAATCGGTGTGATCATGCCGGCGCGGCCCCATCGCCGCTTAGCCGCTCAGCCGCCCAGCCGCCAAGCCACCTGCCATGAACCAACTCAGCCCACCCGTCCAAGACGCCGGCGTCGCCTTCACGCCCAGTTCACGCTACCCCGACCCCGCCGTCGAGGTGCTGCATCCGTCCTTCCTGAGCGCACGCCTCTTCAGCGCTAACGTCGAACAGTTGTGCACAAGCTTGCGCTGGGGCGAAGGGCCGGTGTGGTTTGGTGACGGGCGCTACCTGCTCTTTTCCGACATCCCCAACAACCGCATCCTGCGCTGGGACGAATGCTCGGGCGTGACCAGCGTCTTTCGCCAGCCCTCGCATCACGCCAACGGCCTGGCGCGCGACCGCCAGGGCCGGCTGCTGACGTGCGAGCACGGCACACGGCGCGTGACGCGCACTGAATACGACGGCAGCCTGACCGTGCTGGCCGAGCGCTTCCAAAGTGCACGACTCAATTCGCCCAACGACATCGTCTGTGCGCGCGACGGCAGCATCTGGTTCACCGACCCGCCCTTCGGCATCTCGGGCCACTGGGAAGGAATGCCAGCCTCACCCGAGCTGCCGCAAGGCGTGTACCGCATCGACGGCGCGAGTGGCGAGTTGAAGCGCGTCATCGACGACCTGGCCGGCCCCAACGGCTTGGCCTTCTCACCCGACGAGCAGCAGCTCTACGTGATCGAGAGCCGCGCCACGCCGCACCGCGTGATCTGGGCGTATGACGTCGCCGCCGGCGGTGAGCTGCTGAACAAGCGCCTGCATGTCGACGCGCAAGGGCCGGGCGCCCTCGACGGCATGGCTGTCGACGTACAGGGCCGCCTGTGGTGCGGCTTCGGCAGCGACGGCTCGGCCGGCGCCGACGCCAGTGCGCTCGACGGCGTGCGCGTTTTTGACCGCGACGGCCGCGCCATCGGCCACATCCACCTGCCCGAGCGCTGCGCCAACGTCTGCTTTGGCGGCCTGCATCGCAACCGGCTCTTCATGGCCTGCGGGCATTCGCTGTATGCGCTGTATGTGAATACGCAGGGGGCGGTGGGCTAACCGGTCGCGCCCGCTGGCACCGGCCAATGTGCCAGATCGTCCCACGCTGCGAGCCTGAACCAGGCAATCAAGGGTCAACGCTGTAGAGACACCACCACGGCATGCTGCGATCCTTCGTCGGCACCTAAGTACTCACGAGGAGCCAGCTATGACGAACGTACTTCCGCCCAAATCTCGCGCGACGTATTTTTTGGCGCTCGCCACTTCGGCGTGCCTGCTAGGCGCCTCACCCGAGGCCCAGGCGCGTGTGACGCGCTACATCGTCGACGACGTCAAGCCGCTGGCCGCGCTGGTCGGCCAGACCGTCGACTACGAACAGCTCTCTGGCCGCGTCTTCGGCGAGCTCGATCCGCGTGACCCGCGCAACGCGCTCATTCAAGACATCGAGCTCGGCAAAGACGCCGACGGCAGGGTGCGCTATGTCGCCAGCTTTGTGCTCACCAAGCCGGTGAACATGGTGCAGGCCAGCGGCCTGATGTGGCATGACGTGCCCAACCGGGGCTCGCCCATCACCATCGGCCTGGCCGAGCGCAACCTCGGTGACATCGGCCTGGCCAGCGGCTGGCAAGGCGACAACGCCGCCATCGACGCGGCCAACGGCACGGCCGTGCGCAGCACCATGCTCGTGGGTGGCCGCCACTTCGTGCAGGTGCCCGTGGCGAAGAACGCGGACGGCAGCACCGTCACGGGCATGGTCTTTGGCCGCATCGTCAACCGCGCAGGCGTGGCCTCGCAGCGGCTGATCGTGCAGACCAACCCGGTGCCCTATCTGCCGCAAACACTGGACACCACGCAGGCCAAGCTGGTCACCCGCACGGGCGAGCTGCAAAACGGCACGGCGCTGGGTGAGGTGGTGGTGCCCAGCACCGACTGGGCCTGGGCTGCATGCAGTGCCACCGTGCCCTTCCCCGGCACACCCGACCCGACGCAAATCTGCGTGCGCGGCGGCTTTGACGCGGCCAAGCTCTACATGGTGAGCTACCGCGCCAAAGACCCCTACGTGCTGGGCGTGGGCTTTGCGGCTTGGCGCGACATCGCGCAGTTCGTTAGAAGCTCGCATGCCGACGACACCGGTGCGCCCAACCCCTTTGCCAGCCGCATCACGCACAGCATTGCGCGTGGCAACTCACAGTCAGGCAACTTCTTGCGCGGCTGGTTGCACATGGACTTCAACCAAGGTGAAAACGGCCGGCGCGTGCACGACGGCATGTGGCCCATCATCGCCGGCCGGCGCATCGCCCTGAACTTCCGCTGGGCCCAGCCCGACGGCGTGCTCGAGCTCTACCAGGCCGGCAGCGAAGGCCCGCAGTGGTGGGTCAAACACCCCGACACCGTGCGCGGGCTGCCGGCCGCGAGCATCCTTGACCGTTGCACCATCAGCAGCACCTGCCCGAAGGTGATCGAGCACTTCGGCTCGGCCGAAGTCTGGGCACTGAAGCTCACGCCGGAGTGGGTCGGCACCGATGCCGCGCAAGACATCCCCTTGCCGGCCAATGTGCGCCGCTACTACATCGCCAGCTCCACCCACGGTGGTGGCGCCGGCGGCTTCAACACCAGCCTGCCTGGCAAGGGCCTGCCCACCACCGGGCCCAACTGCCCAGGCAACAACTTCGGCACGGGTGTGCTGCCGGCCAACCCGGTGCCGCACACACAGACCGTGAACGCATTGCGCCTGCACTTTCGCAACTGGGTGATGGTTGGGTCGCTGCCGCCACCGAGCGTGTACCCGAAGCTGTTCACCCGAACCGCCAAGCCAGGTGGCATTCGGTTGCCCTTCGTGAATCCGAACCCGTTTGATTTCCTGAACTGGAGCCGTGCGAACTACCAGGCCTGGGTCATGAACGGCAGCTTGCCGCCCGAAGGCCTGAACGCGATCTTTGCAGGCTTGCAAGGCGGCAACTCCCCGTTGCGCGGCAGAACGGCGCCCGATCTGGTCGACGCCAACAAGACAGCCATGGGCTTCCCCACCCTGCCCGGCCTGCGCAGCACCGTGCCCGAGCCCGGCTTCATCATGCCCGTGCTCGACTACGACTGGGGCCCGCAGTTCAACTACACCGACGCCTCGGGCATTCCGTCCAACGCGCCGCCGCCGGTCAAGCAAAGCATCCGCATGCTGGTGCCGCGCGTCGACAAAGACGGCAACGAAGTTGGCGGTGTGCCCAATGTGCTGACCGATGCACCCCTGGGCACCTACCTGGGTTGGAACATCACCGCCGGCGGCGCCCGGCCCTTCCACCAGGACCAGATCTGCAACTACGTGGGCGGCATGGTGCCTTTTGCCAAGACCATGGCCGAGCGGCTGGCCAACAACGACACGCGGCTCTCGCTGCAAGAGCGCTACACCAACAATGCCTGCTACGTGGCGGCGGTGACGCGCGCGGCCACCTATGCCGTGTCGCAGGGCTTCTTGCTGCAGGCTGACGCAGACGCCTTGATCGCGGCGGCGGCCGCCAGTGAGGTGCTGAAGTAGGGGACTTGAGGTTGAGCTGACCCGCGCCAGTCGCGGCTCGCGCGCAGCAAGTGCAAGGGCGATAGGCGCGGGATGCTTGATGCTTGATGCTTGATGCTGCGTGCGTCGGCGTGTTAAGTGCGCCGCCTCACTTGGCTACCGGATGCTTGGCATGCGCACCACCCTTGACATCGCCGACGACGTGCTCTTTGCTGCCAAAGAGGCCGCACGGCGCGACAAGACCAGCGTCGGCCACGCGCTCAGCGAGCTTGCGCGCAAGACGCTGGTGGCCGTGCCTGCAAGCAAGGGGCAGAAGGCGGCGCCAAGCGCCAAGCGCTTGGCCGCGCTTGGCATCCGCGTGTTGCCTCTTGGCGGCCACATCGTGACCAACGCGATGGTCAATCGCATTCGTGAAGAAGAAGGTATCTGAGCATCGATGCCTAGGCACTTGGGCTTGACATGGCAGCACCCTTGATCGCCCTGCTCGACGTCAACACCTTGGTGGCGCTGCACGACTCAGAGCATGTTCACCACAGCTTGGTGCTTGACTGGTTTGAGACGATTGTGGCGGCGGGTTGGGCCAGCTTTCCGCTCGCTCAGAATGGTTGTCTGCGGGTCATGAGCCAACCCCAATATCCGAATGCACGAAGCTTCGGCGTGCTGTCCGGCGCGCTGGCCGCCACGTTCAAAGGCCCGCAGCATGCGTTCTGGAACGACGACAGCAGCCTGCTCGACGAGCGCCGCTTCAGGCACGACCGCAACCATGGCCACCGTCAATTGACCGATCTGTATCTGCCGGCGCTGGCCGTGCGCCACAAGGCGCGCCTGGTCACGCTGGACGGTGGCATCGCCGCGTCGGCGGTGGTCGGCGCCAGCGCCCATCATCTGGTGACCTTGGCGGCGTGAGTCGCCGGCACGCCCGACGGTGAGCCTACCCAACGACGGCGCAGCGCATTCACGCAACCCCGCCCTCCAACGCCCGATACAAAGCCCATTCACCCGGCACGCCCTTGAGGCCACGCGTGCCCTGTGCTTCGAACGTTAGCCCCGAGCCGGCCACCAGGTCGCGCACGGTGGACGAGACCCAGACCTGGCCGTCACCGGCCTGTGACATCACGCGCGCGCCGATGTGCACGGCCATGCCACTGACCTTCTCGCCGCTGGTTTCAACTTCACCGGTATGCAGGCCCGCGCGCACGGTGAGGCCGAAGTCTTGTGCCTCTGCCAGCATCGCCAACGCGCAACGCACGGCGCGCGCGGGGCCGTCGAAGGTGGCGAAGAGGCCGTCGCCGGCGGTGTCGACCTCCACCCCGCGGTGGGCTTGGAGCTGGCGGCGGCCCATGGCGTGAAAGCGCTCTTGCAGCTCGCGCCAGGCGCGGTCGCCGAGCTCGCTGGCGCGCTCGGTCGAGCCCACGATGTCGGTGAAGAGCACGGTGGCCAGCCAGCGCTGGGCGTGGTCTGACGCGGCGGGCGCGGGGCGCGCATGGGCGAATCGCACGATGGCGTCGACCACCGCGTCGCTGTCGCCTTCGGCGGCAAAGTGGTCGGCACCGGGCAGTTCGAGGTACTGTGCGTCGGGCACATGATCGGCCAGAAAGCGGCCATTGGCGCAGCTCACGACGCGATCATCTCGGCGCTGGATGATGAGCGTGGGCCGGCGAATCTGTGGCAGCACCGCACGCACATCAATCTGGTCGTTAGCAATGAGCAGCCGCTTGATGGCGCTGGGCGACGAAGACTGGCGCTGGTAGCTCGCCAGCATCTCGGTGTAGGCCGGCTCCTGCCCGCGGCCTGGGCAGAAAAGCGGCGCGGAACGCGGCGTGCCCCAGGTTTCCAGAACCACGGCGAGCATGCGCTCCAAGCTGGGGCGAATGGGGAAGTCGGCGGACTTGGTGAAGCGCGCCATCGTGCCGAACATCACCAGCCGATCGACCAGCGCCGGGTAGGTCGCAGTGAACAGCGCGGCCATGGCGCCGCCTTCGGACGAGGCGAAGAGCACCGCGCGCTGCGAGCCTGCCGCCTGCATCACCGCGCGCACGTCGTCCATGCGCTCTTCCAACGTGGGCGTGCCGTCGAAGCGGTCAGACATACCCTGGCCGCGCTTGTCGAAGATCAGCACGCGAAAGCTCTGGGCCAAGTGGCGCAACGTCGCAGCGAAGGCGTCGTAGTGCCAATTGGCTTCGACGTGGGAGATGATGCCCGGCACCACCACCAGGTCTTGCGCGCCGCTGCCGAAGGCCTGGTAGGCGATGCTGACGCCCTCGCTGTCAGCGAAGTGCGTGGTCGGCGTCGCCAGCGCGTCGCTCATGGCATGCGATCAGCCGCGGTACGACGGGTCGATACGGTCCACCAAGCGTTGCATGGCATCAAACGCATCCTGCCCGGCGCCCGTCTTGGGCACGAACTGCAGCGAGTCGCGCACGCAGCTCTCCAGCACCGGCACGGCAATCGGCCTGGCGCGGCCCATCGACATCGTCGCCAGTTGCACTTCGCACGAGCGCTGCAAGAGCCACATCATGGCGAAGGCCGTGGCCACCGTCGGGCCCATCGTCACCGGGCCGTGGTTGCGCAGCAGCAGCACGGGTTTGCCACCGGCACTGGCCACCACACGCGGGCCTTCGTCCATGTGCACGGTGACGCCTTCGAACTCGTGGTACGCCACCTTGCCGTAAAGCTGCGCGGCGTAGAAGTTGTCAAAGCGCAGGCCTTCTTCGAGACAGCACACGGCCATGGTCGGGGTGGTGTGCACATGCATCACGCAGTGCGCTTTGGCCACGCCTTCGTGGATGGCGCCGTGGAAGGTGAAGCCTGCGGGGTTGATGGGCCAATCGCTCGCGCCCACGATGTTGCCCTTGGTGTCGACCTTGACCAGATTGGACGCGCAGACCTCGGTGTAGTGCAGGCCGAAGGGGTTGATGAGGTAGTGGCCGACTTCACCGGGCACGCGCAGCGAGATGTGGTTGTAGATGAGCTCGGTCCAGCCCATGCGGTCGAAGATGCGGTAGGCGGCGGCGAGCTGCACGCGCGCGCCCCACTCTTCGGGGCTGAAGCGCGCGGGACGGGGGTAGTTGCTGCTCATGGCGTAGCTCCGGCGGTTGGGTTGACAGGTGGATTGAAGAGCGGGTGGAGGGTGCTGAGCTTGGCGTCGAAGACCTCGTGGCCTTCGTCCACCTGCACGGTCAGCCCGATGTATTGCGTGTCGTACAGCGGCGCCAGGTGCGCCCTTGCGGCGGTGGCCACGGCGTCACCCACGGCCTTGTGCACGAGCGCACTGCGGCCCTTGGCCATGCGCACGTTCATGTACATGAAGTAGTACTCGCGCGCGCCGTCGGCCACGGCGTGGTGCGCGGCCGGGTAGGCCAGCACGCGGGTGCCGCCGGTGGGGAAGACCTGCACGCCGCTTTCATCACGCACGGCCAGCATGCTGTCGCAGAGCAGGCGGCACAGTGCGTCCATGTCGGTGGCGGGTTCGAAGTTCTTGCTGTAGAGGATGACGAGGTGCGGCATGGCCGGCAATATAGCCCCGGCGGCGCATCAGAATGCCGCCTTCGAATGGGGGGCCTGAACGCATGGCTGTGCTTGAATTTGTGCCCACGGGCTTGCGTGAACGTCTGCTCGCTGGCTTGTTGCACGCGTCGTTGCGCAAGCTTTTGATGCCTGTCTTCGCAGCTGGCGTGCCGGTGGCCAAGCAGCGCCAGCGCATGGTGAGCCTGTCGAAAACGGTGCTGCTGCCACGAGGCGTGAGCTTTGAGGCCGACACGGTGGGCGGTGTGAGCGGCGAATGGGTACGCCTGAGTGAACGTACCGGTGTGCAAGCACCGCGGCGCGGCATGCTGCTGTACCTGCACGGCGGCGCGTATTGCGTGGGCGCGGCCTCGACCCACCGCAACATCACGTCGCGCCTCGCGCGGCTCAGTGGCATGGACGTCTTGGCACTCGACTACCGGCTGGCCCCCGAGCACCGCTTCCCCGCCGCCGTGCATGACGCCCTGGCCGCAGCGCTGGCGCTGCAAGCGCGCGGGCCTGTGGTCATCGCCGGCGACTCGGCCGGTGGCGGACTCGCCGTGGCCACCGCCTTGGCGCTGCGTGATGGTGGACACACCCTCCCAACCGCGCTCTTGCTCTTCTCACCCTGGGTCGACATGAGCTTGGCCAACGCGCCGGCCCATGCCGTGCCCGGTGAGGCCATGCTCAGCCTGCCCTGGGCACGCGAGTGCGCGGCCGCGTGCCTGGGCGACGCGCCGGCCAGCCACCCCTGGGCGTCACCGCTAACAGCCGACTTGCACGGGCTGCCGCCGGTGCTGATCCAGGTCGGCACCGACGAGTTGCTGCACGATGAGGCGCTGCGTTTTCACGACGCCTTGCTAACAGCCAAGGTGAACGTGCGCTGTGAAGTCACGCAGCAGCGCTGGCATGTCTTCCAGGCGCATGCCGGTGTGCTCCAGAGTGCCGACGAAGCGATGCTGCGCGCGGGGCGCTTTGTCGCCGAGACCGTGGACGCCGCCGCTTGCGCCACCGCGCCAAGCGTCTCGCAAGCCACCACGCCCGAGCGCCGCGAGCTCGTCATCCTGGGCGGCGGCATGTCGGGCCTGTGCATGGCCATCGCGCTCAAGCGCGCCGGCGTGCACGACTTTGTGGTGCTGGAAAAATCCGCCGGCCTGGGCGGCACCTGGTGGGACAACCGCTACCCCGGCGCGCATGTCGACGTGCCAGCACCCCTGTACGCCTTCTCCTTCGAGCCCAACCCGCGCTGGACGCAGCGCTTTGCCGCCGCGCCTGAGATCCACGCCTACATGGAGCATTGCGCCGATAAATTTGGCGTGCGCGCACACATGCGCCTGGGCCACCGTCTCACCAGCGCTGTGTTTGACGAGCGGGCCGGCCGCTGGCGCCTTCACACCGCCTCTGGCGCTGAGCTCGACGCACGCTTCTTCGTGTGCAGCACGGGCCCGCTGAGCCAGGCGCGCTGGCCCGACATCCCTGGGCTGGCGGAGTTTCAAGGCGACAAGCTGCACTCGGCGCGCTGGGATCCCAGCGTAGTGCTGGCGGGCAAGCGTTTGGCCGTCATCGGCACGGGCTCCACGGCGTCCCAGCTGGTGCCGGCCATCGCGCAGAGCACGGCGCAACTGCACGTTTTCCAGCGCACCGCCAACTGGATACTGCCGCGCCTGGACCGGCGTTATGGCGCGCTGGACCACTGGCTGGCGCACCTGCCGCCTTACATCGCGGCCGTGCGCGCCATCTGGTACCGCCTGCTTGAATTCGGCCGTCGCGGCTTTGACGAAGGCACGGTGCCACGCCGGCGCATGCTGAAGATGGCGCGCCACTTGCTCAAGGCCCAAGTGAGCGACGCGGACCAGCGCGCGCAGCTCACACCCAGCCACCCGCTGGGCTGCAAACGCATCATCTACTCGAATGATTTCTACGCCACGCTGAGCCGCGCTAACGTCGAACTTGTCACCACCGGCATCAGCCACTTCACGGCGCACGGCATCACCGATGTGGAGGGGCGCGAGCGCACGATTGACGCCGTCGTCTGCGCCACGGGCTTCGATACCACGCACTTGCTGTCGTCACTGGTTGTGCAAGGTGTGGGCGGGCGAACGCTTGCCGACGCCTGGGCGGACGGGCCGCAGGCCTATCGCGGCGTGACCGTCGCGGGTTTCCCCAATCTCTTCTTGCTGCTGGGGCCCAACACCGGCACGGGGCACACCTCCACACTGCTGTACATCGAGCCGCAGGTCGACTTCGTCATCAAGGCGATGCAGCGCGTGCAGGCCGCGAAGGCGCAAAGCATTGCCGTGCGTGATGAGGTTCAGGTACGGCACAACACCGAGTTGCAAGCGCGCCTTGCGGGCTCGGTGTGGAGCCACTGCCGCAGCTGGTACCGCGTGGACGGCGGCAAGATCACCGCGCTGTGGCCAGGCTTCACGAAGGAGTACGTGCAGGGCTTGAAGGCACCCGACTGGGCCGACTACGAGCTGCGCTAACCCTGGGTTGAGACGACGTAGACACGCGCGCCCTGCTGCTGTGCTAACGCACTAACACAGTGCAGTTGGGTCCTTCGTACATGCAGCTTGTCGCAGCGGGTTTGAAGTGACAGGGCGTGCGCCCTAGCCTTGGCTGGTCGTCACTTCAACACCCGAAAGCCACTATGCGTACCTCTCTTGTTAGCAGTCTCGTCCTCGCAGCGTGCAGTCTCACTGCCGCCAGCGCTCTTGCCGCAAGCACCGCCCCCGATCGTGTCGAGCTCAGCTCGAAGCGCATGGCCCAGGCCAACACGGCGCTGGTCGCCGCGTGCCCGGGCTTGCACGATCAACTGCCCGATGCGCTGGTGCGCGCCCACCAGCGCGCCAGCGCGGGCCAATGGGTGCAGGTGGCGTTCACCTTGGACGGCGCGCGTGTCACCGATGTGGCGGCCACCGACGTGGCGCCAAGTGCCGGCGCACCGCACACCCAGCGTGCCGTGCGCTGGGCGGTGCAAGCGCTGGAATGCAACGCCACCGCCAGCGCACCCCACCGCTACACGCTCGACGTCCGCTTTGTCGACCCTTCAGACACCGCGAGAACTCAGGCCCTGGCCTTGGTCGACGTGACGGCGGTTGACGCTGGGCAGTGAGCCCGGCGCCGTTCATATAGAACCCTAGGCGGGCGCGACGCGCTGGTCGCGCTCGACCCAGCCACCATCAGCCAGCTGCAGCAAGGGGCTGTCAAACACGCCGACCACGCGCGCGGCGCGCGCGCTCCCAAGCGTCTGCTGCCAGAGCTTGCCCTGGCGCATGGCCACGCCGTAGGCCAGCACCTCGGCGCCTAGCGATTCGATGAGCTGCCAAGGTGCCAGCGCGGTGCTGCCGCTGCTGATGGCGTCGTCGACGATGGCGACACGCCGCCCGCGCACCAGGGGCAGCAAGTGCGGGTCGAGGTAGACCCGCTTCACCACGCCCGGGCTGGTGATCGAGTGCACCTGCGCTGACAAGGCGTCGTCGTACCAGAACTTGCGCGACGTGCCCATGGGCACAAAGCGGCTGTGACCGAGGTGGCGCGCGACCGCTGCCGCCAAGCCCAGCCCCAGCGTGGGCAGGCCGATCACGAGCTCGGGCTGCAGGTCGACCAGCCGCCGGGCCAACATCTGCGCCAGAGCCTCAGCAACCTCGAACGAAGCCTGGTTGATGAGCAGCGAGGCTACCGCATGGGTCGGCGTGCCGGCCAGGGCGCGGATAGGCAGCATCAACACCCTGCCATCGGGCAGCACCGCCGGATAGCCCTGCCGCCACGGCGCCCGCACTTGCGGCGCGTCCGCCGCAAGCAACAGGCCTTGCCAGTATGGGGTTGTGGGTTCGGTGAACGCCGTCACCGTGGCATTATCCCGGCCCCGTTGGACCCGCCGACCCGAGAAGAAGAACAAGCCATGATGGAACTGCTGAGCGACCCACAAGCCTGGATCGCATTCGCCACGCTCACCGCACTCGAGCTCGTGCTGGGCATCGACAACATCATCTTCATCTCGATCCTGGTCGATAAGTTGCCCAAGGAGCGGCAAGAGTTTGCGCGTCGCCTGGGCCTGTTCATGGCCATGTTCATGCGCATCGGCCTGCTGCTGGTACTGGCCTGGATCGTGGGCCTGGTGGCACCCTTGTTCACCGTGGTGGGCCAAGAGATTTCGGGGCGCGACATCATCTTGATCCTGGGCGGCCTCTTCCTCCTCTGGAAGAGCACGGCCGAAGTGCACCAGGCCGTCGAAGGCGCCGAAGGTGGGCACGGCCCGAACAAGGTGGTGGCGACTTTCGGTGCCGTCATCCTGCAGATCATGATCGTCGACCTGGTCTTCTCGCTCGACTCGATCATCACCGCCGTGGGCATGGTCGACGACGTGCGCATCATGATCGCAGCGGTCGTCGGCTCGGTGGCGCTGATGATGCTGTTCGCCGGGCCGATCGGCCGCTTCGTCTCGGAGCACCCCACCATCAAGATGCTGGCACTGTCGTTTCTGGTGGTCGTGGGTGTGGTGCTGGTGGCCGAAGGCTTCGACCACCATGTGCCCAAGGGCTACGTCTACTTCGCCATGGCCTTCTCGCTGGGTGTGGAGATGCTCAACATCCGCATGCGAAAGAAGTCGTCCAAGCCAGTGCAGCTGCACGCGCAGCGCATTCCCGGCGAGTAAGCCGGGTCAGCCGGTGCTCAGGTGGCGTCGGCCTTCTGGTCCACGCTCTGGCCGACTTCAAACGCCGCCATCAGCTCCAGCGCCCGCACCAGCGCGGAATGATCCAGCTGCGCCATGCCGTGCGCCGCGCAGCTTTGCATCAGCTGCGCCGCGCCCGCCGTTTGCGGCAGGCTCACGCCAAGCGCTTTGGCGCCGGCCAGTGCCAGGTTCAAGTCATTCTGGTGCAGCGCGATGCGAAAGCCGGGGTTGAAGGTACGCTTGATCATGCGTTCACCGTGCACTTCAAGAATGCGGCTGGCGGCAAAGCCGCCCATCAAGGCCTGGCGCACCTTGGCCGGGTCGGCGCCGGCCTTGCTGGCGAAAACCAGCGCTTCGCTCACGGCCGCGATGTTCAGCGCGACGATGATCTGATTGGCCACCTTGGTGGTCTGGCCGTCACCGTTGCCGCCGACATGGGTGATGTTTTTGCCCATCAGCTCGAACAGCGGCTTGAGACGCGCGAAGCCTTGCTCGGTGCCGCCGACCATGATCGTCAGCGACGCGGCCTTGGCGCCGACTTCACCGCCCGACACCGGCGCGTCGAGGTAGTCGCAGCCCAGCGCGTTGATCTTCAGCGCGAAGGCTTTGGTGTCGATGGGCGAGATGCTGCTCATGTCGACCACCGTCTTCTTGGGCGTTAGCCCCTGCGCGACGCCCTCCTCGCCAAAGAGCACGTGCTGCACATCGGGCGTGTCGGGCAGCATCAGAAAAACGATGTCGGCCTGGCTCGCCACCTTGCTGGCGTTGCCGCACACCGTGGCGCCGGCCTCGACCAAGCCCGCCGCGACCTTGCTGCGCGTGTGCACAAAGAGCTGATGTCCGGCCTTGAGCAGGTGGCCCGCCATGGGCGCGCCCATGATGCCCAGACCAATGAAGCCGAGTTTCATGGTGATGCTTTCTAGGCCGTGGCCTTGAGTTGACGGCGTGCGTTTTCCAGCCAGCCCAGGCCCGCTTCGGTGCTGCCTGCGGGCTTGTACTCGCAGCCGACAAAGCCCCGGTAGCCGATGCGGTCGAGGTGTGCAAAGAGGAAGGCGTAGTTGATCTCGCCCGTGCCCGGCTCGTTGCGGCCGGGGTTGTCGGCCACCTGGATGTGTCCGATGCACGCGAGGTACTTGCTCATCGTCGCGGCGAGTTCGCCTTCATAACGCTGTGCGTGGTAGATGTCGTACTGCACGAAGGCGTTGTCGGCGCCAACTTCGTTCAGCACCGATATCGCCAGTGCTGTGCGGTTGAGCCAGAAGCCGGGTACGTCAAAGTTGTTGATGGGCTCAATCAGCAACTTCAGCCCCACCTCCTTAAGCGCGTTAGCGGCAAAACGCAGGTTGTCCACAAACGTGCGGCGCACCAGCGCGTCGTCCACGCCTGCGGGGGCTTTGCCCGACAGGCAGTTGAGCTGCATGACGCCCAGGGTGGTGGCGTAGTCAATGCCCCGCGGCACACCGGCGCGGAATTCTTCGATACGCGCCGGGTCGCAGGCGATGCCGCGGTCGCCCGCCGCCCAGTCGCCCGCCGGCAGGTTGTGCAACACCATCGTCAAGCGGTGGGCGAGCAGCTTCTCGCGCAGCGCAGCGGCTGGCGCTTCATAGGGGAACTGCATCTCCACCGACGTGAACCCGGCACGCGCGGCGCGTTCGAAGCGCTCGAGAAGCGGCACTTCAGTGAAGAGCATGGACAGGTTGGCGGCAAAACGGGGCATGGCTTACTCCAGAAGTCCCGCCATCTCCAGGCCTTGTCGGCCTTCGGGGTGGCGGCAGTCGATGTCTTCGAACTCGTTGATCTTGTCGATCTCGGTGCCCATCGCGATGTTGGTCACCTTTTCCAGGATGCATTCCACCACGACCGGCACCCGGTACTGTTGCGCCATCGCGCGCGCCTGGCGCAAGGCGTCTTCGATCTTCTCCGGGTCGGTGACACGGATGGCCTTGCAGCCCAGGCCTTCCACCACCTTCATGTGGTCGACACCGTAGCCTTGCAGCGCGGGGTCGGCGACGTTCTGGTTGTCGAAGGCCAGCTGCACGCAGAAGTCCATCTCGAAGCCACGCTGGCTCTGGCGGATGAGGCCGAGGTAGCTGTTGTTCACCAGCACCTGCACATAGGGCAGGCGGAACTGCGCACCCACCGCCAGCTCTTCGATGAGGAACTGAAAATCGTAGTCGCCCGACAGGCCAACCACCGTGCGCGTGGGGTCGGCGGCGACGACCCCCAGTGCCGCCGGAATGGTCCAGCCCAGCGG
>JANMMH010000613.1:0-16867 GCA_031373055.1 Rubrivivax sp.
CAGATGTCGGCCACCGTGAGCCGGCTGCGCTGGCATGAGCCGATGTTGATGAGCATTTGGCCGCCGTCCAGCAACACGCTGGCGTGGCCGTTGTAGTCAATGATGTCGGCGCGCTCCAACATGCGGATGCAATCGACGAGCTGCTGCTTTTGCTCAAGGTGCGTGGTCATGATGTCGTCAGTTCAGATTAAATGTTATTACCAACCGACTTGCGCGCGCAGCTGGGCGCGCCACAGGTCCCAGGCGCGTTGGCCGGCACCTTGGTTGACCTCATCGGCAAGCACGCCTTCCTCGGCGTCCAGCCCCGCCAGCGGCTCGCCTGCGGCCAGCGCCACAGCCCAGTGCTGGATACGCGCGTTGACCTCGGTGTAGACCGCGCGAAACACAGCCACCTGCAAGCTCGGCCCGCAGGCCACGCTGCCGTGCGCGCGCATCAGCACCACGTCGCGCGGGCCCAGCGTCTCGGCCAGCGCTTCGCCCTTGTCGTTGGTGCCCACCAGCATGTCGGTGGCGCCGAACTTGTCGCGGATGTCAAACACCGGCACGCCTTGCGCCAGGAAGGCCGCGTTGTGGAACATCGCGCCCATCTTGGCGCGAACCAGGCCAAAGGGCACGACCGACGGCGAATGGCTGTGCACGACCGACATCACATCAGGCCGCGCTTTGTAGATTTCGCCGTGGATGAAGCGCTCCAGAAAACTCTTGCGGCCGTGGTCATTGATGGCCTGGCTGTCGAGGTCGTATTCCAGGATGTCCTCGGCCGTGACCAGCGCCGGCGCCAGTGCGCGCGCCATCCAATAACGCCCAGGTGACGCGGGTTCACGCATCGAGACATGGCCGAAGCCGTCGACCACACCTTGCGCGGCGAGGATGCGGCTGGCGGCGGCCAGGTCGGCCATGGCGGTGGCGTCCATCAGATCACCACGCTGGTCATGATGCCCTTGGGGAAGATCTCTTCCGGCGTGAATTGGCGGTGCGCAATGCCCTGCTGGTGCGTGTACAGCGCCATCAGCTCCCAGGTGGCGCGGTTGGCTTCGATGCCATAGGGGAAGGGGTCGCCACCAAAGCGGTCGCGCATCTTGCGCGCGTAGCTCGTGAGCCAGGCCAGCGGGTAGCGCGAGACGGCGGGGTCGAGCAGCCGCTCGATGCTGCGCCGCTTGGATTCTTCAAACGCGTTGAGCAGGTTGCGCGCCACCCACGGGTTGTCTTTGAGGATGGCCTTCTGCATCGCGATGATGTGCATGATGGGCCAGACCTTGGTGCGGTCGAAATACTCCTCTTCCATGTCGAGGAAGTCAGGAAAGAGGCGCACCACGTCGGGGTGGCCTTCGAGAAAGCACGTCGGCGGGCGCGCGATGATGGCGCAGTCGATCTCGCCGCTGGCGAGCAGCTGGCTCAGCGATTTGTCGGCCACGCGCGTGAGGCGCACGCCTTCGGGCAAGGTGATTTCCACCTTCTCCATGCGGCCCGGCGCGTTGGCGCCGGCCTGGTACCAGTGCACGTCTTGCAGGCGAACGCCCATGTCGTTGTGCATCCAGCCGCGCATGTAGACGGCGGCCGAATGCGCCCACTCGGGCGAGCCCACCTTCTTCCCCGCCAGGTCGGCCACCGAGCGGATGCCGCTACCCTTGTTGACGTAAAACGAGCTGAAGCGAAAGAGCCGAGAGCAGATCACGGGCAGGCCGATGATGTCGCTGTCGGGCCGTGTCACCTGCGTCGCGAACTTGGCAAAACTCAGCTCGGCCAAGTGGAATTCGCGGTTCGCCGTGAAGCGCGCAAAACACTCGTGGTGGCCCAGCAGCGACCAGTTCAGGTCAATGCCTTCGGGCTTGACCGCACCTGAGCGAATATCCCGAAAGTGGTCGTAGTCGGTGGTGGCGATGGAGAGTTGCAGTTGCGTCATGGGCTCGCTTGCGAAAGGTCGATGGAGTCTAGTGTGGCCCGAGGCTTAGGCTGGCGGCGCCGCCGGTGTGCTGCTGTAGATGTGCCACGCGGCCATGAACATCGCTGCAATGGCGGGGCCGAGCACGAAGCCGTTGATGCCAAACACCGACATGCCGCCCAGCGTGGTGATCAGCACCAGGTAGTCGGGCAGCCGGGTGTCTTTGCCCACGAGCAGCGGGCGCAGCAGGTTGTCGACCAGGCCGATGACGAACACGCCCCAAGCGATCAGCGCCAGGCCCTGCCAGAGCGCGCCGGTGAAGAGAAAGTACGCGGCCACCGGCACCCACACCAGGGACGCGCCCACCGCCGGCACCATCGAGAGGAAGGCCATCACCACCGCCCACAGCAAGGCGCCGTTGACGCCGAGAAACCAGAACGCCAGCCCGCCCAAGAGCCCTTGTAGTGCGGCCACAAGCAGGTTGCCTTTGACCACCGCGCGGATGACCACCGTGAACTTCTCGAACAGCTCGCTGCGGTGTGCCGGCGCCAGCGGCAGGGCGTGGCGCAGCTTGCGCGCGAGGCTTTGGCCGTCGCGAATCAAGAAGAAGGCCAGGTACAAGGTGATGAAGAGTTCGATCATGAATTCGAAGGTGTTCTGGCCGATGGCCAGCACCTGGGTGGCGATGAACTGGCTGCCTTGCGCCAACTTGTCGGTCAGGCGCTCTTGCAAGATACTGAAATCGACCAGGCCAAAGCGGTCGAGCCAGGATGTGACCGAAGGCGGCAGCGCCTCGAACAGGCCGCGAAAGTACAGCGAAGGGTTCATTTCACCGGACTGCAAGCGCTTGTAGACACCGGCCATCTGGCTACCCAGCTCGGCCGAGATCAGCGCCAGCGGCAGGATCACCACCACCAGCACGACCAGCACAGTGAGCACCGCTGCCGCCGAGCGCCGCTGTTTCAGCAAGGGCAGCAGGCGGCGGAACAGCGGCGCAAAGAGTACGGCGATGACGGTGGCCCACAGGATCGGTCCGTAAAAGGGCAGCAGGATCCACGCCAGTGCGGCCGACACCATGGCCAGCAAGAACAGCAGCGCTTGGCGCTGTAGCGGCGTGGTGAGGTCCGTGCTGGGATCCTTGCTGGTGTCTTCAGTGTTGGGCGGCATCGGCGGGCTCCGGTTTCGTGGTGCGTACGGCCTCGTCGCGCTCGATGCGGCCGTCGATCAATTCGATCACGCGGTCGCAGCGTGCGGCCAAGCGTGGGTCATGCGTCACAAGCAGGAACGATAGCTTCAGCGTGGCGTGCATGCGGCGCATGAGCTCGAAGACTTCATCGGCCGACTTCGTGTCCAGGTTGCCGGTGGGCTCATCGGCCAGCACCAGGGGCGGCTCCAGCACCAGCGCTCGCGCAATCGCCACGCGCTGCTGCATGCCGCCCGAAAGCTCACCGGGGCGCTTGTTGATGGCGTCTTGCAGGCCCACGGCGGTGAGCACCGCCAGCGCGCGTTCACGCTGCGCTGGGCTCACGCGGCCTGCGCGCATCAGCGCCGGAAGGGTTACGTTTTCCAGCGCCGTGAACGCCGGCAGTAGGTGGTGAAACTGGAAGACGAAGCCCAGCGTTGCGCGCCGGCGCAGCGTCAGCTCGGCGTCGCTGAGGCCGCTGGTTTCTTCACCTTCGATGCGGTAGCTGCCCGACGTGGCGCTCTCCAGCAAACCGATGATGTTCAGCAGCGTGCTCTTGCCCGAGCCCGAGGGGCCGATCAGGGCCACGAACTCGCCGCGCGCAATCGAGAGCGTCACGCCGTGCAGCACCTCGGCTTCGTTGGGCAGCCCGAGGTTGTAGGACTTGTGCAGCTCGCTGAGTTCGATCAGCGGTGGCGCAGCGTGGCTCATCACATGCGGATCGCCAGCGCGGGGTCAAGCTTGGCCGCGCGCCGCGCCGGCGCTACTGCCGCGAGCACGCCACACAGCGTGGCCACACCCGCCACCTGCAAGGCCAGCGTGGCTTGCAGCGTGATCACGAACAGCGGCAGCCCGTCGCTGCCCACCGCCAGGCGCGAGAAGGCCCAGATCAGGCCCACCGCCAGCACCACCCCCAGCGCTGAGCCGAGGGCGCCGACGATGGCGCCTTGCAGCAAGAAGATGCGCAGCACCTGGCCTTGTGTCGCGCCCATGGCGCGCAGGATGCCGATCTCGCGGCGCTTTTGCACGACCGAGACCACCAGCACGCTGGCGATGCCCAGCACCACCACCACCATCACCACCGCGCGGATGACGCCGGTGCTGACCGACTGCGCGTTCAGTGCCGACACCAGTTGAGCGTTAGCCTCCTGCCAGCTCTCGACCTTGTAAGGCAAGCGTGCGGCGAGCTCGGTGGCCAGCGCTTGGGCCGACCAGATGTCGCTCACCGTCAGCTCCAGGCTGGTGGCGCCACCGGGTAGGCCAACCAGGCTTTGCGCCGCGCGCAAGGGCACGATGACGGTGCGGCGGTTGAGCTCGCGCAGGCCCAGGTCGACCAGCGCCGTGATGCGCAGCGAGTCGCTCACCGCGCTGGTGCCGCTGCCCGTGACCAGGCCAATGCGGTCGCCGACACGCACACCCAGATCCTCGGCGAGTTCGCGGCCGATGATGCCTTCGCCCGGCCCCAGGCGCGCCTGGCCGGCGATGACCTTGGAGCGCAGGCCGACGATGCGGTCGTAGCGATCGAGATCGACGCCGATCAAGGCGATCGATTTCGAGGCCTCACCGCGCAGCGCCAGACCCGCGCCGGTGAGCGTGGGCGACACGGCCACCACACCAGGCAGCGCTTCAAGCAACGGAGCCAGCGCCTGCCAGTTGGCGATGGCACGCGGGCGTTGCGCGCGCGGCTGCGTTTGCGCCAGCGTGATGGTGGTGGTGGAGGGCATGCGCGCCGGGGTGACGGCGTCGTCGCGCTCGGTGAGCGTCACATGCGCCTGCGCGCCCAGGGTCTTGTCGATGGTGTTCTTCTGCAAGCCCGTGATCAGGGCCGAGATATAGGCCACCACCGCCACGCCCGCAGCCACGCCGACGATGATGAGCACGGTTTGCATGCGGCCTTCGCGCAGGAAGCGTGTGGCCACGCGGCGCTCGAAGCCCAGTGCGGTGAACACGGAGCCCAGCGTGCGCAGCGCATTCATGGCCTGCATCGCTCTCAGCGTCCCATGGTGTTGGTCAAGGTCGCAGCGGCGTCGTCACGGGCGGGCCTGGCTGCAGCGGCCGCCGATGCCGCGGCGGCACTGCGATCGGCGCGTACGCGACGGCCCGGCTTTGGTGATGCGCCGACGAGCACGGTGTCGCCGGCCTTCAGCCCTTCGAGCACTTCCACGGCGTCAAGTGTGCGCAGGCCCAGACGCAGGCTGCGTGCTTCGACCCGGCCGCCATGGTCGATCCACGCCGTGGCGCGGCCGCCGTCGCGGCCGTTGCCGCTGCCCATGCCTTCCTCCGCGCGCAAGGCGCGGGCTGGCAACACCAGCGCGGCGTCGCGCCGCGCGGTCTCGACTTCCACCGACAGCGTCATGTCCTCACGAAGAAAGGCCGGCGGCGCTTGTGTCAGCGCGAGTTTCACCTCAACCGCGCCACGCTGCGCGTCCACCCGCGGCGCGATCGACTGCACGCGCGCGGCGAAGCGCTGGCCAGGAAACGCGTCAGCCACCACCGTCGCGTTTTGGCCAAGCCGCAATTGCTCTAGAAAGCGCTCGTCGGCTTGCGCCGCGAGTTCCGTCGCCCCGTTCAATGCCAGCGTTAGCAGCACGCGGCCGGGTTGCACGATCTGGCCAGGTTCGACCAGGCGCGCCAACACCTTGGCGTCGGCCGGTGCGGTGATCACGGCCTGCGCCAAGCGCGCCCGTGCGGCCAGCGTGGCCGCACTGGCCAGCGCGCGTTGCGCCTGACCCTGTTGAATCTCGCTGCCGGCATCGGCCAGGGCCGCGCGCTGCGCCTGTGCGCCGGCTTGCTGTGCTTGCGCCACCGCCACCGTGCGTTGCACTTCATCAAGCCGCGCCGGGCTCAGAAAACCTCTGGCTACCAAGTCTTGTGTGCGCTGCACTTCGGCCTGGGCAGCGATCAGCACCGAGTCGGTCTGCGCCACGGCCGCCTGCGCACCGCTGCGCCCGGTGCTGCGCAGGCCACTCAAGCGGGCCTCGGCCTGGCGCTCGCTGGCATGCGCTTGCGCCAGCGCCGCCAGCAACTCGTCGCTCTCCAGGCGCAGCAGCACGTCGCCTTGTTTGACGAGCGCGCCCTCGGCCACCGCCACGTGCACGACGCGGCCGGTGACGGTGGCGCCCACATCGACACGCGAGGCCGTGGCCACGCGGGCCGAGAACTGCAGCGTCTGCACCAAGGGGGCCACATGCACGGTGAGCGCAGGCACGAGCGGCGCGCGTAGCCACGACCAGGCCAGCCAGGCCGCGAGGGCCACGCCGATGGCCGCCGCCGTCCATCGCCATGGGTTCTTCATCGCTTAGGGCATGCGCCAGGCTCGTGCCACGCGCGAGCCGCCAGTGCTGATCAACACCTGGGTGCAGGTCAGGGTCGATGTCATGGGCTGTCCACGTGGGGCGCTACGGGCGCCGGCCTTGTTTGAAGCTGAACAGGCTCGCCACGACGGCAATGATCAACAAGCCGTGAATGAAGCCGCCCAGCGTGGTCGACGTGAGCAGGCCCAGCATCCAGAGCACGAGCAGGGCCAGGGCGACGGTTGCGGGCATGGCGCCAGGCTCACGCCCGCTCGCGTGTCACGGCGCAGCAAGACCTTCTACCGATCAGGCGCCTAGCGTCCGCGCTGGTCGCCGTCGGATGGGTGCGCACGTTCATATCCAAACGCCTTTAGGTTGCGGGTCATGGCGCTGCGGCCGGGCTTTCGGCCACGCCGGGCAGCGACATTGGAGGCTGACAAGCCGCTGGTGGGTTTGCGCTTGCGCAACTCCGCGTGGGCGTGCTGCGATGCTCAGGGCCGGGGCCTGCCCTTGTTGTTGTCCTTGTCCTTGTCATCTTTGGGGCCCGGCTCATCACGCTCCTTCTTTTTCACATCGGCCCTGCGCGCTGCGGCGGCCGACGCCAGCGCTGCTGCGACGGGCGCGGCAACTTGGGGTGGCGCGGCTTGGGGCGGGGGCTCGGGCGGCGCTGCGCGCGGTGCGCGCGGCTCGGGCTGGCCGCGTGGCCTGGGTTCGCCGCGCTGGCGCAGGCTGGGCTCCGGCGTTGGCTCGGCGGGCCGCGCTGCGGGTGCAGGTGACGGCGCCGCAAGTACAGGTGGCGCGGGTGGCGCCGGTGGCGCCGGTGGCGCGGCCTCGCTGCGTGGCGGGCGCATGGGCTCTTGCGGTTTGTCGGGCGGTGGGTTCACCACGCGGCCACGACGTTCTGCTTTGTCCTGTGGTTGCACCTGGCCTCCAGGCACGCTCAGGGCCGGTGGGGGCAGCGCCCGCGCGGCGGCTTCTTCGCGCGGCGGCTGCGGCGCTGGCGGGCTCGGCGTGGCCAGCTTGACGACGGGCACCGGTGCGTCGGCCGCGCGCTCCAGGCGCTTGCGCGCGTCGTCGCCAAGCGGCTGCCCTGGCTTGGCGTCGAGCTGCGGCTGCTGCGCCGCCAAGCCAGCGCGTGCGGGTGGCGGCGCGTTGCGCGCAATCACTGGCCGCTCGAACACGCGTACAGGTGGCTGCTCGCGTGGCGCCGCAGCGCCACGCACGCTCTTGTGGCTGGGCGCCAGAGGCGCGGCGGCGGCCACCGGTGCACTGGCGACGACCTCGCGCGGCATCGGGCGTGCCGCCTTGGCCACCGGCAAGGACTGCACGAACGCGCTTGCGGGCACGGCCACCACAGCCCCTGTCACCTGGCGGTTGGCGTAGACGACATTGCCGACCTGGATGTTGTTGTAGGTGTTGCGCACCACGGTGGCGTTGACCACCGTATTGCTGCGGTTGAGGTTCTCGAAGTAGGTGCGGCTGACCGCGTACGTGGGCCGGTAGATCTCCTGCGGGGCAAGCGGGAACCAGGCCACCGCATTGACAGGGTTGCTCGCGATCTGGAGTTGGAAGTTGCTGCCCCCGACAAACACCACCAGCGCTGGCGCGTAGTAGGCGCGGCTGCGCACGGGCGCCGGCACCCAGGCCCAGCCGCCATTCAGGTGGGCCCAGCGGCCGTAATGTGACACCGCGAAACCCCAGGGTGCGTCGTCGATCCAGGTCCAGCCCCAGGGGTCGACCCAGGCCCAGTGGCCGTCACGGTACGGTGCCCAGCCGGGGCCCACGCGGCTGGGCGCCCAGACGTTGCCGTAGCGCGCGTCCACACGCCAATGCCCGTAGCCGTCGAGATCTTGGTAGCCCACCACATCGGGCGAGACGTAGCGTGCCGACACCGAGTTGTCGTAGCGGCGATCGCGATCACCGGCCCAACGGTCGAACTCGTCTGGGCGCAGCGATTCGACAAGTTGCCGCTCACGCAAGCCACTGCCGCTGAAGCGATAGCTCTGGCCGGCGCCGACAAGGAACGCCACGCCATCGCCGTGCACTTCACCCTGGCCCTCACGCACCATGATCGTGGTCGCGTTGCCGTCGGCGTCGACGCTGATTCGGTACTGCCCTGCGCGGCGCAAGGTGAAGGCCAGGTTTGGCGTGTCGACCTCGAACACCTGGTGGGGTGCAAGGCGGCGCAGGCGCACGTTCAAGACGCCCTGCGTCAACTGCAACTGCGCGATGCGGTCGTCCAGAGCGAGCACCGAGACCGCCGTGCTGGCGCCCATGCGCACCATCGCCGCGCCGATCTGAATTTCGACGCGCGCCGCGCGGTCAGCCCAGAGGCGGTCGCCCTGGGTCAGCGGTCGATTGATCGAGGCCTCGACCCAATCGCTTTCGCCGCCCGGCGAGAAGCTGACGGCGCCGCTCAGGTAGCCCAGGCGCGCGACGCGAGCGGGCGGGTCGGCTCCCGCCCAGCCACTGAAGCTCAGCGTGGCGACACCGAAAACGAACGCGAGCGCGCGCAGGCGCCGCGGGGGCAGGTGCATGGCAATTCCTCGTGAGTGACTGCAGCAGGTCGGCGTGACCCACGAGCCCAGGGTAGCCAGGGCCAAGGGCAACGTCTGTTCGATACAGCACACAGCACGCAGCAATAACGCTGCGTCGGACAGGAACCGCATGCGCCACCATGTGCGCACACGCGATGGCGTGTGCCGGCGTCAGGCTTTCATCGCCGCTGCCCTTCAAAGCGAGGGCGGTGTGCCCCCAGGCCCCGGCACCATCGTGGCGCGGCGCTGGGCGTCGAGCCCTGCCGTCGCGTGCAGGTCGGTGTCGACCATGCCGGCGTCAAGATCGTGCTTGGCTTGTTCGATCACCGGGTCGGGTTGCCGGGCCGCGATGCTGCTGACGGCCGGCCCTGGTGACGCGCTGCGGGCATGGGTGTCAATCAGTTTGACGATCGGGCGCCTGGACAACGGGTGCATCAAATGGACGGGCATGACAACTCCTTGAGGCCGCCGCGAGGTGGATGACGGGCGGCATCAAGCTTGCCCTCAGCTTGCCGGCAGGTCTGTGCGTTGCCCAACGTTCACGGGGCGTGGCGACCGACTGTGCGCCAGCGTACAGACCCGCCCGCGCCGGCTTGCCAAGCTCGAACTGCCCGCCGGCCGCAGCGCCTGCGGCGCCGACAATGAGCACCCATGAGCAAGATCCGCAAAGGCCAGGCCCCTGCCGCGCTGACACGAGCGCAGTTCCACGAGCGCTTCATGGTGCGCTACTACGACCCCGCGTACGCTAGCGAGCAGCCTGCCATCGCGCGCCTGGAAGACATCGCCTGGGAGGCGATGCAAGAAGGGCGCAAGGCGCCGATCACGAAGCCGGCAGGCCGTGGTTTCGCCGACCCCAGCTACCCCATCTCGGTGCAGTGGCTCGACACACGCCGGCGGCTGCGCTTGGCGCAGCGCAAGTGGCAGGACAAGGCGGCGAAGTCGCGCGTCCTGCTGATCTGTGCCAGCGCACGCAACGACGGCACCTGCCCGGGTGAGGTCTCCAAGACCTGGCGCCTGAGCGTCTTGGCGCAAGACATCGTGCAAGGCGCGGGCATCGAGGCTGATCTGCTCGACCTGAGTCTGGTGACTTCGGAGTACGGGCGCCAGATCCACCCCTGCAAGGGCTGCGTCTCGAGCGCCATGCCGCTGTGCCATTGGCCCTGCAGCTGCTACCCCAATCATGCGTTGAACCAGGCCGACGACTGGATGGCCGAGATCTACGAACGCTGGGTCGCCGCCCACGCCGTGATCATCCTGGCGCCGACCTACTGGTACCAGTCGCCGAGCCCGCTCAAGCTGATGATCGACCGTTTGGTCTGCGCCGACGGCGGCAACCCTGACCCCACCACGACCCACGGCAAAGACGTGGCGGTGGCCAAGCGCATCGAGGCCAAGGGCTGGGACTACCCCAAGCACCTTGCCGGCAGGGCCTACGGTGTGGTGGTGCACGGCGACGTGGCGGGCGTGGAGGTGCACCGCCGCAACCTCACCGACTGGCTCGACTGGATGGGCATGGTCGAAGCCGGCCATGCTGCCAAGCTCGATCGCTACATCGGCTACTACGACCTCTACGCCCGCAGCCATGACGCACTCGACCGTGACGGCGCCGTGCAAGAGGAAGTGCGCAACGTGGCGCGCTCGGTGGTGCTCGCCGTCAAGGCCCTGCGCGCCGGGCGGCTGCGTCAAGGCGATGAGCAGCTCAGCCGGCCGCGGCCGAAGTGAGCTTCGACGTGGGCTTCAGTGCCCCGGCTCGATCACCGGCACGCGCCCGGGATCATCAGGAATCGGCAGCGGAAGCGGGCCTTCGTCCGGGTCCACAGGCGGCGCACCAGGGGGCAGCGGCTCGGGGTCGTTGATGACGGGCGGCGGGGCGCTGTGCGATCGGTATGCGATGTTCACGTTCATGACGATGCCTCGGTGGGGGTCTGCGCGCACTCAGGCGACGTGGCCTTGGCTGCGACGGGCAAGCAGATCGGTCTTGCGCGCGGCCATGCGCGCGCCCAGGCTCGCCATGTCCAGCGCTGAAGCCTTCGCGATGGGCAAGACTTCCGCTTGCATTTGCCGAATGTGCTGCGCGATCAGTTGGCTCAGCACAGTGACCCTGATGTCGTAGCTGGCGTCATGCGGCTCCGCGTTTTCGAGTTGCTCGACAAGGCGCTTGGCACGGGTGTGGTCACTGCCGGCTCGGCGCTGTTGCCAGCGCGTTGGCGACGCCGCCATGACTAGCGGGTAGAAGAGCTCCTCGGCGACTTGCGCGTGCACCCGAAAGGCGACGCAGATCTCGTCGACCCTGTCCTTCATGGCCTCCAGCGTTCGCGCGCATTCGCACTCGCTCAACAAGAGGCCCAGCGTGTCGAGTTCGGCCTTGAGCAGCGCAATGGCATCGAGCTCCGTATCGACCCCAGCCGACGCCGCCATCGGCGTATGCGGGGTGAGCAAAAGCTGCGGGCTCGGGCAGTCTGTGGGCGGCGTGGCGGTTGACATGATCATGGCGGTCCTGCGCGTGGCGTCGAAGGATCCGCTTCAGTACTGAGGCTCCAGCTCGCGTTCGCGACCGACATCCGCAGGCAGGGGCTGCGTCTGCGGGCCTTCGTCGGGCTCCACCGGCAGGGCGTCAGGCGACAGCGGCTCACCGCCATGACCGGCAGGCTCTTTGGGATTTGGTGTGTTGGTGGCGGGCATGGTGTTCCTTCTTCAACGGTGCTGAGGGCCGCTGGCGCGCTTAGCCGGCGCCCGCGGTACGGAGTGATCGTTGTTCTGCCCGGGCATCGAAGCCCATCGCGGCGCAGACGCTCAGGGTCGGTCATCGCTTTACGCATGCCTGTGCCATGGGAAAGATCTCTTCGTCGACCTGAACGTGCACCGAAAAAGCGCTGACAACCCGCGCCAGCAGTCGCTTCTTTTGCACCAACAACGGTGCCTGCTGGCAACTGCGCGACAAGCGGCAAAGCACGTCGAGACCCGCCCTCAGCAAGGCCATGGCGTCAAGCTCGGCAAAGGGCGTTCCCGGCCACCCCAACTCGGCGCTTGGGTTCACAAGTTGATGGACCGGCGTTACCGACGAAAGTCTCATGGGGGCTGTGCGATTGGCGTCGAGGAGGCATGCCACTTGGCATGCATTGCGGGGCAACGCTAGGGCTTGGTTCGGCACGCGTCTGTGCGGTGCCGCACATCACAGCGCGCGGCTGCGGCGCTGGGTGTTTGAGGTTCTAGCGCCCGAAGAGAGGAGCCCGAGCATGCGCACGCAGGACGCAGGCGCTATGTGCGCCATCGCACTGCGCGGGCCTTGTGCCGTCGCTAACGTCGGACGCGTGTGCACCCCGTTTGAATGGAGTTCTTCATGACGATGTGTCCCCGTCCGCGTTCGCGCATCACGCGGGCTTGTGGCCCTTTGGCGGTGGGCTTGCTCGCCTTGTTGTCGGCATTGCCATCGGCCATCGCCGCGAGCCTGCGCCAGGGCCGCTTACTTGACGGCGCACCGGCCACGGGCCTGGGCAAGGTCGTGCGCAGTGGTGGCGCCTGGACACAGGTGTCGCGCCTGGGCATGCCGCTGGTGAACGAACTCATCATCGACGACAAAGACAAGTTCAACGCGTCCAAGCCCGAAGACGACGCCGCCAAGTTCGCCGACGACGTCACCCGCGCGGTGCTGCCGGCCCTGATCCAGACGCCGTTCCCGTCGGCCGTGGCGGCGACCAACTTCCCGCGCGCCGACCTCGTCACGGTGTTCCTCAAGGCGATCGGTGGCGTGAACCAGCCCACCACCGTGGTGTCGGCTGAGACGCTGCGTCTGAACACCGCCATCGCCGTCACACCGGCTGCCACGCAGAACGCGCTGGGCGTGGCCGCTGGCGACAGCGCTGGCTTCCCCAACGGCCGCCGTCCTGCCGACGACGTGGTCGACCTCTCGCTGCGTGGGGCTTTGGGTGCCGGGGGTGTATGGCCCGGTGCCACCGACCCGCGTATGGCCGGATGAAACCCGGCCGACGACACCGCCGAGCCGACCGTCCTGTGAACCCACAGGACGCCATGGGGCGCCCCCGGCCCCGACTTTGACCTGCAACTCTGAAGGAAACACCATGGAAACGAACTACGTCACGCGCGACAAGTACGGCATGTACAACGGCGACAAAGACGACAACAACGACGACAGCGGCCCCGGCCCCGAGCTGATGGGCGCCGACACGCTGATGGGCAACGACGTCTACAACAAGGACGGCGAGGACCTGGGCGACATCAAGGAGTTCATGATCGACATGGCCAGCGGCAAGGTCGCCTACGCCGTGCTGTCCTACGGCGGCTTGCTCGGCATGGGCGACAAACTCTTTGCCGTGCCGTGGTCGGCGTTGAAACTGGACACCGTGAACAAACGATTCACGCTTGACGTGTTGCAGGCTTCGCTTGAAGACGCGCCCGGTTTCGACAAGGACCATTGGCCGGCCATGGCCGACAAGGCCTGGGCCAGCGGTGTGCACAAGTTCTACGGCACACCCTACAGCGACGGCTGAACCGCACCGAGTGTTGCGCGCATCGGCAGGCACCTTCGCGTGCTTGCCGATGCACGCACTTCAATCGGCCTTGACGCCGGAGTCCTTGACCAACTTGGCCCAGAACAGGTTGTCGTCTTTGAGGAAGGCGGCAAAGTCTTCGGGTGACTTGGACATCGCCGTCTCGGTGCCTTCACGCGCGAGCGCGGCCCTGACCTCGGGCTTGGAGAGTGCCTCTTGGGCAGCGTCGAAGACGCGCTTGATGAGCTCGGGCGGTGTGCCCACGGGCACGAAGAGGCCGTACCAGAAACTGATGCTGTAGTTGCTCAGCCCCGACTCGTTCATGCCCGCAATATCAGGCACCAGCGGCGAGCGCTGCGGGCTGGTGACGCCGATGGCGCGCAGCCGCCCGGCCTGCACCATGGGTAGCACCGAAGGCGGTGTGCCGAAGGTCAATTGCACCTCGCCGGCAATCACGCTCTGGATTGCTGGCGCGCCGCCTTTGAAGGGGATGTGCACCATGTCCACACCGGTGACGCGGCTGAAGTGCGCAGCACCCAGGTGCGGCGCCGAGCCGTTGCCCGAGCTGCTGTAGTTCAACGCGCCGGGCTTGGCCTTCGCGGCCCGGATCAGGTCTTGCATCGAGGTGATGCCGGTGCCTGGATGCACGGCCACGACCAGCGGCGACGTCGTCACCCGCGCCACCGGCACCAGGTCTTTGGCGCTGTAGCTGAGCTTGGGGTTGAGCGACGGGTTGACCGAAATGCTGCTCGGGCTGGCGATCAAAAGCGTGTAGCCATCAGGGGGTGCCTTGGCCACAAAGTCAGCCGCGATGCTGCTGCCCGCACCTGCCTTGTTGTCGACCACGACGCTTTGGCCGAGGCTGCGGCCCATGGGTTCGGCCAGCGTGCGCGCCACGTAGTCGGCGGCGCCGCCTGGGGCGAAGCCGATGACCAGGCGGATGGGTTTGTTTGGGTAGGGCTGGGCGTGGGCGCTGCTGATGAACACAGCTGCGATGGCAGTCAAGATGAGCGTTAGCGATGTGTTGCGGCGGTTCATGTTCAGCTCTCGAAATTGGGTGTGTTGTTAGCTTGAGTGCGTCATCGTCACGACGATCTTGCCCAGGTGGCGGTTGGCTTGCATGTGCTCGCGCGCGCTGGCCAGCTCGGCCAGCGGGAATACGCGGTCGACCAGCGGCGTGATGCGTCCGTCGGCAAAAGCAGGCAGCACTTCGGCCTTGAACGCGGGCAGGCCTGCCGCGCGCTGGTCGGCGTTGCGCTGCTTGTTCGACACGCCAAAGAGCGTGAGCCGCTTGACGTGCAGGGCCTGGATGTCGATCTCGGCTTTGAGCGTGTTGTCGACATAGCCGACGGTGGCCAGGCGGCCTTCAAAGGCCAGCGTCTTGATGCACTCGGCAAAGACCGAGCCGCCGACAGTGTTGACCACGAGGTGGACGCCGCGCCCTTCGGTCGTTAGCGCCACTTGTTCGGCGAAGTCGCTTTGGCGCGTGTGGATGCCGACGTCCAGGCCCAGCGTCTTGAGCTTGTCGAGTTTTTCAAGCGAGCCCGAGGTGCCGATGACCTTGGCGCGCATGGCCTTGGCCAATTGCAGCGATGCGACCCCGACGCCTGAGGACACGCCGGTAATCAGCAGCCACTGACCCGCTTTCAAATGTCCTTGGGTGACCAACATGTCGTGCACGACGAGGAAGGTCAGCGGCACCGCGGCGGCCTGCACCAGCGTCAGGCTCGGCGGCACGACGATCGCCTCGCGGGCGTCCATCAGCGCGAACTCGGAGAAGGCGCCGGGGCAGCGGCCCATCACTCGATTGCCGGGCTTGAAGTCAGCAACGCCCGCGCCCAGCGCCACCACCTCGCCCGCGCCTTCAATGCCCGCCGGTTTGGCCACGCCGCCTTTGGCTTGCAGACCGCCAGGAATGAACTCGCCGCGGTTCAGGCCGGCCGCGTGCACGCGCACCAGCAGCTGGCCGGGGCCGGGCTCGGGGGTGGGCACATCGGTGCGTTCGAGCAGCGTGTCGGCGCCTTGCGTGCGCAGTTGGTAAGAGATCATCGTGTGGGTTCGGTTCAAGAGTTAGCAGCCGACAAATCGCGGTTTGCGCTTTTCCATGAAGGCGCGCCGGGCCTCCACCGGCGCCATGCGCGAGACCAGGCCCAGGCGGTGCGCTTCCGCAGCGTCAATGCGTCGTGCGGTGAAGAAGAGGTGTTTGGCCGCGCCCACGCCGATCAAGTCGAGAAGATTCTTCAAGGCCGAGCAGCGGTAGCCCAGGCCCAGGCGCGCGGCCGGGATGGGCAAGGTGGCGTCGCCAGCGGCGATGCGGATGTCGCAACTGATGGCCACGTACACGCCACCGCCAATGCACCAGCCACGAATGCAGGCCAGCGTGGGCTTTTTGAAGTGATGGATGGCCATCAGCGCGCTCTCGGCGAGCTGCTCGTGGTGCGCCACCGCCTCGCGCGCGGCGTGCTGGTCTTCAGACTGCGAGATGTCGGCGCCCGAGACGAAGGCTTTGTCGCCCGCGCCGCTGAACACCACCATGTGCACACGCTCGTCGTTAGCGGCCTGGGCTAGCAGCGGCGGCAGGGCGCCCCACATGTCGACCGAGAGTGCATTGTGTTTGGCTGGGTTATTGAAGGTGATGTGCAGCGCGCTCCCTTCGAGGCGCACGAGCACGCGCTCGGTCGGCGAGGCGTAGTTCACTTCAGCCATCAAAACACTCCCCGTGATTTCATCCGAGCAATGTCGCTCGCGGCCAGGCCCAGCTCACCCAGCACCTCTTCGGTGTGCTCACCACGGCGCGGCGCGGCGCGTGCTAACACGCTGGGTATGCGGGTCAGCGTGACGGGCTGGCCGACATGGCGCTGGGGCCCGAGGCGGTTCGACACCACGTCTTGCACCAGCCCCAAGTGAGCGATTTGCGGCTCGGCAAAAACTTCACTCATGTCGTTGATGTGCCCGCAGGCCACGCCGTCCTTGTTGAAGCGCTCAATCCAGTAGGCGCGGTCTTCATGCGCCAGCCGCTCGTTGATGGCGTCGTTGAGAGCGTCGCGGTTCACGCTGCGCCCGGCCTTGTCGACAAATCGCGGGTCCTGGATCCATTCCGGCGCGCCCAGCGTGGTGCAAAAGCGCTCCCAGATCTTGCTGCCGAAGACAGCGATGTTCATGTAGCCGTCACGCGCTTTGTAGACGCCCGTGGGGATGCTCGTGGGGTGGAAGTTGCCGGCTTGGCTGGCCACTTCGCCGTCGACCAGCCAGCGCGCGGTTTGAAAGTCCATCATGCTGACCATCGCTTGCAAGAGCGAGGTGTGCAGCCACTGGCCCTTGCCCGAGGCCTCGCGCTCCAGCAACGCGACCAGGATGCCTTGGGCGGCGAAGATGCCCGCGCACAGGTCCGCAATCGGGATGCCCACGCGCACGGGGCCCTGGCCGGCCAGGCCCGTCACCGACATCAGCCCGCCCATGCCCTG
>JANMMH010000687.1:0-2097 GCA_031373055.1 Rubrivivax sp.
TGGCCGCTGATGTCCTGGCTGGCGTCCTCTGCGATTTGCCCGGCAAGGTAGACCACGCCGTGGTGCACGGCCATCTCGGACATGCGTGCGCCGACGTCAAACCTTTGGATGCTGCTCACTTGCGATGTCCTTTTCTGTGTTCGTGGTGATGATGTTTCGGCGGCGGGTGTTTGTGATGCACAGCTGCCGGCACAGCTGCCTTCTGTCCCAGCTTGGATTCCGTGCCCGCAAAGAGTTTGCGGATGTTGGCTTCATGCCGCCAGATCAGCAGCAGGCTCATCACCACGATGGGCATGAACACGGGCGCCATGCCCCAAATGAGCAGCTGATAAAACGGCGCGAAGACAGCGGCCACGATGGAGGCGAGTGACACAAAGCGCGAGAAGGCCACGATGATCGTCCAGCTGGCCAGCGTGGCCACTGCCAGCCACGGGTTCAGCGCCATCAGCACGCCCGCGGCCGTGGCCACACCCTTGCCGCCCTTGAAGCGGAAGAACACCGGCCAGACATGGCCGACAAAGGCCGCCAGGCCGACGAAACCGGCCGTGCCTTCACCCAGGCCGAAGCGCGCGCCGTAGATCAAGACAAGCAGTACCGGCACGAAGCCTTTGAGCGTATCCAGCGTCAACGTGAGCAAGGCCGCGGCCTTGTTGCCCGAGCGCAGCACGTTGGTCGCACCCGGGTTGCCCGAGCCATAAGCGCGCGGGTCGGCCAGGCCCATCAGGCGACTGATGATGATGGCGAAGGAGAGCGATCCAATCACGTACCCGGCCAGCACGGCCAGGCCACTGAACAACAAAACCATCGTGGTGGTGAAGCGTAGAAAACGTGCGGGCAGTTTACGACGCGAGGGGTAGCGAAAGCGTGGCCCGCAGCCCCGGGTTAACGAGCTGCAAGTGCAGCTCACCCCCATGCGCTTGCGCCACCAGGCGGCACAGCGTCAGGCCCAGGCCGACGCCCCCGCGATCACGCGCGCGTGCTGCATCAGGCCGATAAAAGGGCTCGGCGAGGTGGCTGAGCTGGTCGGCGCTGACACCGGGGCCGAAGTCACGCACGCTGAGCTTGAGGTTGTGGCCGTCGCGCTCGCTGCGCACGATGCAGGGCGCATCACTCGCGCCGTGCCGAAGCGCGTTGTCGATGAGGTTGCGCAGCGCCAGGCGCACGCGCGTGGCGTCGAGCTTCACGGGTGGCAAGCTGCCATCAAGCTCAAACGTGAGCGCGCGGCCGGCAAAGGCTTCGGCGCAGAGTTCGCGCACCAGCGCACTCACGTCCACCAGCTGCGCATGCAGCGCTTCGTGACCCGCGGCCAGGCGCTCTTGTTCGAGCAGGCTCGTGATGAGCTCGCGCATCTCCGCCAGGTCCCGCAGCAGCGCCGTGCGCTCGGCGCTGTCGGGCACCAACTCGGCATTGAGCCGCGCGCGTGTCAGCGGTGAGCGCAGCTCGTGGCTAATGGCCAAAAGCAGAGCACGCTTGGCGTCGAGCATGCCTTGCAGGCTGCGCGCCATCTGGTTGACCTGGCCGGCGAGGTCGCCCAGTTCGTCGGCCTTGCGCTGTGGGATGGGGGTCGTGAAATCGCCGCCGCCATAGCGCAGGGCGCCGGCGCGGATGTCGTCGATCGGCCTGAAGAGTCGGCGCACCCACAGGTAGGCCACGGCCGTGACGACCAGCAGCAAGGCCAGCGTGACCCAGCCGATGGTGCGCGGGCGCTGCGGCCAGGCGGCGTCTTGAATGCGAAAGCTGATGCGGTGGCCATCGGCCGTCGTGCGTGATAACAACCAACCCGACCCCTCATCGCCGGCTTGATGTTCGCGCCGATGGCGGGATGCCACGCCGTAGCGAACGCTGGGCCCTTCGATGTAGATGGCCACAGGTAGGCGCGCTTCGAGCGCACGCGCGCGCGCCGGGTCGGGCGGGCTGCCGATCTCGGCGGCCAGGTGGTCCACGTAGTCGACCAGTAAAGGTCTGAAGACTTCCGTGTAGCCGCTGCTCAATACGCGCTGCATGCCGCCCAGGAAGATGCCCGTGAGCATCACGGCCAGCAGCACAAACAGCAGCACCAGACGCAGACCGAGTGAGCGGCGCAGCAGGTGCCAGCGA
>JANMMH010000700.1:0-2892 GCA_031373055.1 Rubrivivax sp.
GTAAGCCTCGGCCGGGCGCAACACCACCGACACCGGCCCGGTTTCCGTCGCACCGTAAACCTGCGCCACCGGCACGCCGCGTGCGTGAAAGGCTTCGATCAGATGGCGAGGCACGATTTGCGAGCCGGCGGTGACGAAGGCCAGCGACGACAAGTCGGCGTCAGCCCAGCGCGGGTGCTGAATCAACGCGCGCATCACGGCAGGCACGAGCAAGCAGGTGCTCGGCCGCCAACTCTGCACGGCGTCAAACCACGCGTCGGCCTCAAAGCGTGGGTGCAGCGCGACCTTGGCGCCGACGGCCAGCGCGGGCAGCGTCTGGATGCACAGGCCGCCGACGTGAAACAGCGGCAGCACCGCGAGCACACGGCTCTGCGCGTCCAGGCCCTGCGCAGCCACGGCCGCAAGCGTATTGGCCTGCATGCCCGCGCGCGTATGCATGGCGCCTTTGGGCGCGCCGGTGGTGCCAGAGGTGTAGACCAGCAGCAGGTCACCTGGCTCGACACCTTGCGCCGCGCCGGGCGTCAAACGGCACTGTGCCAGTACTTCCGACGCTAGCACCTCAAGCTCGGGCGTTCCCATCAAGTGCCCGGCACCCGCATGCGTGAGGATCTGCGCCAGCTCTGGCGCGGCCAGCCGCCAGTTCAGCGGCAGCAGCACCGCACCTAGCCGCTCGCAGGCCACCAGTGTGGCCAGCATGTCCCAGCTGTTGTGGCCGAGCCAGGCGACGATGGCGCCAGGCCGCACGCCTTCTTGACGCAGATGCTTGAGCGCGGCATCAGCCAGCGCAGCGGGAACCAGCCGCTCGAACACGCGCTACTCGATCTCTTCGTCGCGCTCGCCGGCCTCGTACAGGCATTCGCGTCCCAGGCGGTCCAGGCACAGCTCTGCGGTCCACGGCAGCATCAGCGAGCCGCAGCGCGCGTCGCGGTAGATGCGCTCCAGCGGCAGGCTCTTGAGCATGCTCTGGCCGCCGCAGGTGCGGATGGCAAGTGCTGCCATCGCCTGGGCGTTTTCCATGATCGTGAAGTGCGAAGCGAAGAGGCGCATGCGCGTGTCTTTGTCGGGGTCGACACGCGCGTCGAAGGCGTTTTGCAGGAAGAGCGCGCGCGTCTGCTCCAGCATCACGCGCATCTGCGCCACCGCGATCTGCTTGGTCGGGTACATGCGCCGCTTCACGGGTGGCATGCCGGGCACTTCAGCGCGCAGGTAGGCCACCGTGAAGTCGTACGCCGCTTGCGCCAGGCCCATGTAGGTGGGCGACAGCGTGGTGAACATGTGCGGGTAGCGCATCGCCGCCTGGAAGTGCAGGCCTTCGGGCATGAGCCGCGCACTGTGCGGCACGAACACGTCTTTGAAGATGAGCGTGCGGCTCACCGTGCCGCGCATGCCCAACGGGTCCCAGTCACCGACCACGCTGACACCTGCGGCCATGGCCGGCACCGCAAGGTAGAGCGTGTCGCGCTGCGTGGCGCCGGGTTTGTCCAGCGTGCACAGCGCACCGTAGAAGTCGGCCGCGCCGGCCAGTGAGGCGAAGATCTTCTTGCCGTTTACAAGGTAGCCGCCGTCCACCGCTTGCGCCAGCGTGCCAAAGGCTGCCTTGCCGGCGGCGGCCGCGCCGCCTTCGCTGAAGGGCTGAGAGAAGAGCTTGCCGTGGCGCACCACTTGCTCGAAATGCGCCGCGCGAAGCTCTTCGTGGTTGGCGCGCTGTGCGTCGCTCATCGTCAAGGTGTCGGCAATGAAGCCCGACCACATGCAGGTGCTGACATGCATGTTCAGCGACAAGGCCGTGGCGCCGCAATGGCGGCCAATCTCAGCGGCGACTATCACGTAGGTGGCGAAGTCCGCCCCCAGGCCGCCGTTCGCTTTCGGTACGCAAATCGCCAAGAGCCCGCTTGCGCGCAGGTCGGCGTAGTTCTCGAAGGGGAAGCTTGCCTCGCGGTCATAACGCTGCGCGCGAGGGGCGAACTTTTCGCGGCCAAGCTCGGCGGCGAGTGCCACCAGATCACGCTGTTGCGCGGTGAGCTTGTGGGTGTCTCCAGCGATGTGCATGGCCAAGCCCTCAGGAGAAACGGCGGTGCAAGAAGTCGAGCAAAGCAGCGTTGAAGGCGGCAGGCGCTTCGATGTTGGCAATGTGGCCAGCGCCGCTCAAGCAAACGTACTCGCTGCCCGCCACACGCTGCGCCATGCGTTGCATCACCGCAGGCGGCGCAGTGCGGTCGAGCTCACCAGCCAGCATCAAGGTAGGTAGCTTGATGGCCGCGAGCTCGCTGCGGCGGTCGAACGCGGCGATGGCCGCGAGTGCCACGCGATAGCTGGCTTCGGGCACACGCGCCATCACCGTCAGCGCCGACTCACGCGCACGCTGCGTGGCATCGGGTGCCACCAAACCGGGCACGAGTTTCGCGGCCATGCCTGGCATGCCCAGGCCGGCTTCCAGCGGCGCCAGACGTTCGGCCACGAACCGCGCCTGCCATTCGCCGTCGTTCTTGCCGAACGACGCCGAGGTGCACGAAAGCACGAGACCGTGCACCGTGGTGGCTGCACGCGCCACCAACTCTTGGGCGACCATGCCGCCCATGCTGTGGCCTACCAGCACGACGTGCGATGCGCTCAGGCTGGTGACGAGCCGGGCGACGGCCGCGACCATGCGGTCCATCGTCGGCGCGCCCATGTCGGCCGCGGCGCCGTAGCCGGGAAAGTCCAGCGCCAACGCGTGAAAGCCGGCGTCGGCGAGGGCTTGCACGGTGCCCGAGCCGGCTTCGGCCCACATCGCCGCACCACCGCCAATGCCGTGCAGCAGCAGCACGGCGGTGTCGCCCTGGCCTGCTTCCAACACGGCCGCGCGCGTCACAACAAGCGCCCCGCGTCGACCACCAGCTCACCATCCAGCGC
>JANMMH010000702.1:0-1504 GCA_031373055.1 Rubrivivax sp.
TTGGTGCGCAGCGGCAGCAGCAGCGGCTTGGCGGAGCAGGGTGGCGTGAATGTTCAAGTGGGCGGCGACTACCAAAGCGACGGGCGACGATGCCGAGGCCCGCGCGCTGGCCTGGCTGGTGGCGCGCGGGCTGCGGCTGGTGCAGCGCAATTATCGGGTGGCACGTGGGCCCGGCGCGCGTGGCGGCGAGATCGACTTGATCATGCAAGACAGCGCCGGCACGCTGATCTTCGTCGAGGTACGCGCGCGGCGCAGCACTGCGCAAGGCGGGGCGGCGGCCAGCATCACCAGCACCAAGCGCGCGCGCATCGTGCGCACGGCGCAGCACTACCTCGCACGCCTGGCCGTGATGCCGGCCTGCCGCTTTGATGTCGTGACCCTTGATGGCGACCACATCGAATGGTTGCCAGCGGCCTTCGATGCAGGTCAATGAATTGCTAACGGAACCGATGCGCGCAAGCCCTGTCATATGATGCATGTCCATGCTTGAGCAGCGCATCCAACAGCAGTTTTTCGAGGGCGCCGACCTCAAATACCAGAGCGCCGAGCTGCTTTCGCGCGACATCGACAGCGCCACGCAGGCCTTGCTCGGGGCGCTGACTTCCGGCGGCAAGGTGCTGATTTGCGGCAGCGGTGCCGGCCAGGCGCTGGCGACTCATCTGCACGCAATGCTGGTCGGCCGCTTCGAGCGCGAGCGGCCTGCCTTGGCCGCCATCGACATCACTGCCCACGGGCCGCTGGCCACCATGCTTAGTGCCGCAGACGCCTTGGTGCAGCAGGTGCGCGCACTGACCCAGGCCGGTGACGTGCTCGTCGTCATCGACGGCGGCGGCAGCGACGTGGCGGTGGCCGCTGCGGCCGGCGCAGCGCGCGAACAAGACGCCAGCCTGGTGGTGCTCAGCAGCACCAGCGCGGCGGGTTGGCGTGACCGTTTGTCGGACACCGACGTGCTGGTGGCCGTGCCCCACGAGCGTGCCGCGCGCGTGCTGGAGATGCACCTGCTGGTGCTGCACAGCATCTGCGACGCGCTCGACCTGCAATTGCTTGGAGAACAGGAACCATGATGAAGACCTTGCTTGTCGCCTTGTCCGTCGGTGCGGCTGCCAGCTTGATGTCGGCGTGCGCGCCCTTGATCCTGGGCGGCGCCATGGTGGGCACGGCCATGGTCGCGGTCGACCGGCGCACGGCCGGCACACAACTTGAAGACGAGGCCATCGAGCTCAAGGCCGGCGCGCGTGCGCGCGAGGTCTCGCCCGCCGGGCACATCAATGTCACCAGCTACAACCGCATGTTGCTGGTCACGGGTGAGGTGCCCAATGAGACCGACCGCAAGGCGGTGGAGCAGGTGGTGGGCAGGATCGAAAACGTGCGCTCGGTGGTCAACGAGCTGACGATCGCCGGCAACAGCGCGCTGGGCGTGCGCTCCAGCGATTCGCTGATCTCCGGCAAGGTCAAGGCTTCGTTCATCGACGCCAAGGACTTGCAGGCGCAGGCGCTCAAGGTC
>JANMMH010000465.1:0-6851 GCA_031373055.1 Rubrivivax sp.
ATGACGAAGCGGCCGGTGGGGTTGATCAGGAACTGGGTGTCCTTGGTGATCCAGGCCGGGGGCAGCACGGGCTTGATGATCATCTCGATCACCGCCTCGTAGAACTCGGGCTTCATCTTGTTGCCCAGGCTCATTTCGGGCGCGTGCTGGCTGCTCAGCACCACCGTGTCGATGCTGTGCGGCTTGCCGTTCACATAGCGCATCGTCACCTGGCTCTTGGCGTCGGGGCGCAGGTAGGGCATGCGGCCGTCTTTGCGCAGTTGCGCCTGGCGCTCCACCAGGCGATGGGCGTAGTAGATGGGCGCGGGCATCAGCTCGGGCGTCTCGTCGCAGGCGTAGCCGAACATCAGGCCTTGGTCGCCGGCGCCAGTGTTGAGGTGGTCGTCACTGGCGTGGTCCACGCCCTGCGCGATGTCGTTGCTCTGCTTGTCGTAGCAGACCATCACCGCGCAGCCTTTGTAGTCGATGCCGTACTCGGTGTTGTCGTAGCCGATGCGCTTGATGGTGTCGCGCGCGACCTGGATGTAGTCGACATGCGCGTTGGTGGTGATCTCACCGGCCAGCACCACCAGGCCGGTGTTGCATAGCGTTTCAGCCGCCACGCGGCTGCGCGGGTCTTGCTTGAAGATCGCGTCGAGAATGGCGTCTGAGATTTGGTCAGCCACCTTGTCGGGGTGACCTTCAGAGACGGATTCGGAAGTGAAAAGAAAATCGTTCGCCACGAGAAAACTCCTGTTGATGACATCGAGGGCGTCGCCGGTCGATGATGTTGGAGCCGCGGCGAACGCTTTAGCGGAATTTGGTGGGTCGAAATGCTTCATTTCGACTCGGCGGATGCCAGCTGTGCTGGCCCCCGCGTCGCCCCGCAAGTTGTCCTGTTAACTCGGCGACGCGCGAATTATACGAAGCATGCCCCGCTTACTTCGCTGGCTCTCCAAGCGACCTTTGCGGCTTTTGCACGCCTGGGGCGCGGCCTTGGGTTGGGCCGCCTACATCGCCTCACCAAGCTACCGCAAGCGCTTGCGCGAGAACGCCGCGTTGGCCAGCTTGTCGAGTGTGCAGCGCCGCGCGGCAGTGGCCGAAGCCGGCAAGCTGGTGATGGAGTTGCCGCGCTTGTGGCTGCGCCCGCGCGGCCAAGCCATCCCCGACCCTGTGCGTTGGGAAGGTGAGGACTTGATGGCGCAGTGGCTGACCCATCCCAAAGGCTTGGTGCTGTTGACGCCGCACATGGGCAGCTTTGAGGTCTCGGCGCAGGCTTATGCCGAACGCTACGGCGCGCGCCAGCCCATGACCGTGCTCTACCGCCCGGCGCGCAAGGCCTGGCTGCGTGAACTTGAAGAGACCGCACGCGCGCGCCCCGCGCTGGCCACCGCACCGGCCACGCTGGCGGGCGTGCGCCAGCTCATGCGTGGGCTGCGCCGAGGTGAAACGGTGGGCATGCTGCCCGACCAGGTGCCGCCTGACGGCATGGGCGTGTGGGCGCCGTTCTTTGGGCAGCGCGCCTACACCATGACGCTGGCTGCGCGCCTGGTGCGCCAGACCGGCGCGGCGGTGGGCGTGCTGTGCACCGAGCGGCTGGCGGGCGGCGCAGGCTATGTCGTGCGCGCCTTGCCACTGGCCGTGGCCCTACCCGAGTTGGCTGACGACGTGGCGGACGCGGCGGCCATCAACGCGTCGATGGAAGCCGTCATCCGTGCACAGCCGTCCCAGTATCTCTGGGGTTATCACCGCTACAAGGCACCCCGGAGTGCGGTCGCATGAACGTGGCCGCGCGCTTGCTGCTGGTCGTGGTGTGGTTGCTGCATTGGCTGCCGCTGTCGATCTTGTCCGAGCTGGGCCATGGTCTGGGCTTGCTCTTGTGGCGCTTCGCCAAGGGCCGGCGCTCGGTGGCTTTGCGCAACCTGGAGCTGTGCATGCCTGAGCTGGTGCCCAGCGTGCGCGAACGCATCGCGCGCGAGCACTTCGTCTGGCTCGGCCGCAGCCTGCTCGAGCGCGGCCTGCTCTGGTATGCCAGCCGCGCGCGGCTGCGCCGCATCATTCACGTCGAAGGTGACGTGCACTTTGCCGACCGCACCGGCCGCCCGGTGATGTGGCTGGTGCCGCACTTTGTGGGGCTGGACGTCGCCGGTGTGGCCACGCAGATCTATCAGCAGCGCATGGTCGGCTCGATCTATCAGGCGCAGAGCAATGCAGTGCTCGACGACGCCATGCGCCGTGGCCGCCTGCGCTTTCGTCTGGGTGAACTCTATTCGCGCCATGAAAGCGCGCTGCCGCTGGTGCGTGCCATCAAACGCGGCTCGGTCTTCTTCAATCTGCCCGACATGGACTTCGGCGCGCGCGACGCCGCCTTCGTGCCCTTTTTCGGTGTGCCCGCCGCCACCTTGTTAGCGCCTTCACGCATGGCGCGTTCACTCAACATGACGGTGCAGCCGGTGGTGGTGGACATGCTGCCGCGCGGGCGCGGTTACCGCGTGCGCTTTCTCGAACCCTGGAGCGACTGGCCCAGCGACGACGCGCTGGGTGACGCCAAGCGCATGAACGAGTGGATCGAGGTGCAAGTGCGGCGCAACCCGGCGCAGTACCTGTGGGTACACAAGCGCTTCAAGACGCGGCCGCCTGGCGAGAAGCGCCTGTACGAGTGAGGCTTGTACGAGTGGGGCCCGCGCAAGGGCGGCGGCGATAATCCGCGCCATGCGATTGCGCTTCACGAAGATGCACGGCGCGGGCAACGACTTCGTTGTGCTCGACGCCACCCGCGAGCCGCTGACGCTGAGCGACGCGCAGTTGCGCCATCTTGGTGACCGCCGCTTCGGCGTGGGCGCCGACCAGATCCTCATCGTCGACCCCAGCACCACGCCCGGGGTGGATTTTGGCTACCGCATCTTCAACAACAGTGGCGACGAGGTTGAGCACTGCGGCAACGGCGCCCGCTGCTTCCTGCGCTATGTGCGCGAGCATGGCCTGAGCGACAAGACGCGGCTGCGCGTGGAAACCGTCAACAACCTGATCGAGCTGCAACTGCAAAGCGACGGGCGCGTCACGGTCGACATGAACCGCCCGGTGTTCGAGCACGCGCGCCTGCCCTTTGACGCCAGCGGCCTGGTGCCGCGCCGCGAAGGCGACTTCGAGCTTTGGCCGCTGGCGCTGGCTGATGGTTCGAGCGTGGAAGCTGCCGTGCTCTCGATGGGCAACCCGCACGTCGTGCTGCGCGTGGGCGATGTCGACAGCGCGCCGGTGCTCACGCTGGGCCCGCAGTTGGAGCGCCACGCGCGCTTCCCGCGCAAGGTCAACGTCGGCTTCATGCAAGTGCTGTCAGCCAGCGAGATCAAGCTGCGTGTCTACGAGCGCGACGCTGGCGAAACCCTGGCCTGCGGCACCGGCGCCTGCGCGGCCGTCGTGGCGGGCATCCGCCTGGGATGGCTGGGCAACGACGTGGAAGTTAACGCGCGCGGCGGGCGCTTGCGCATCCAGTGGGCTAACGATCAAAGTACCGTGCTGATGAGCGGCCCGGCCGAAACCGTTTTTGAAGGAGAGATCGAACTGTGACGAATGGATCATCAAGCACACCTGCGGGCGTGCAAGGCATCACCGAAGGCGACATCGCCAACTACCTGGCCAACAACCCGGGCTTCTTTGAGCGCCACGCCGAACTGCTGAGCGCCGTGCAACTGACCAGCCCGCACGGGCACCGTGCCGTCTCGCTGCAAGAGCGGCAGATGGAGATGCTGCGCGAGCGCATCAAAGGCCTGGAGCTGAAGATCGTGGAGATGATCCGCCATGGCCAGGAAAACATGGCCATCAACGACCGCTTGCACCGCTGGACGCGCGCGCTCTTTCTCACCGCCAACCCCGCCGCCTTGCCGGCGCGGCTGGTCGACGAGTTGCGCCACGAGTTCATGATTCCACAGGCGGCCATTCGGCTGTGGGGTGCCGACGCCGACTTCGCCGCGTTGCCCTTTGCGCAAGGCGTCAGTGACGACGCCAAGAGCTTTGTAGGCAGCCTGACCTTGTCCTACTGCGGCATCAACAACGGCTTCGAAGCGGCGGCGTGGCTGGACGACGCGGCCACGGTGATGTCGCTGGCCTTGATCCCCTTGCGCCACGGCGAGCGCGCCTTTGGGCTGCTCGTGCTGGGCTCGCCCGACCCGACGCGCTATGGCGCCGACATGGGTACCGAGTTCTTGATGCGCATCGGCGAGGTGGCGGGTGCGGCGCTGTCGCGTTTGTTGCCGGCTGATTGAAGGTGGCCGGTTGAACGTGGCCGAGTGAACGTGTCCACTGCGCCGCTCGAACCCGAACTCGAACGCTTCCTTGAGCACCTGCGCGTCGAGCGCCGACTGGCCGCGCGCACGCTTACGCTCTACCACCAAGCGCTGCGCCGATTGCACTCCTTTGCCGCGTTAGACGGTGTGGCCCTGCAAGCTGCCCAGCCCCACCATGTGCGCGGCTGGGTCGCCAAGCTGCGCCACCTGGGCCTGGCGCCACGCAGCATCGCGCTGGACCTGGCGGCGTGGCGTGGCCTGTACCGCTGGTGGGGCCGCGACGGCCTGGTGCGCGTCAACCCCGCGGCCGGTGTGCGCCCACCCAAAGCGGGCAAGCCACTGCCCAAGGCCTTGTCGGTTGATCAGGCGGTGGCACTCGCCGTGCATGAAGAGCAGGGCGGCGACCCGGGCTTGCGCGCCCGCGACCACGCCATTGCCGAGCTGCTCTACGGCTGCGGGCTGCGTGTGTCCGAGCTGCTGGGTTTGGATGCGCAAGCCAGTGCCGCTGCGCTTCGGTGGGTCGACATGCCCGACGGCACCGCGCACGTGCTGGGCAAGGGTGCCAAACGCCGCAGCGTGCCGGTGGGCGCGCCGGCACTTGCGGCGCTGGCCGCATGGTTGCCCTACCGCACTGCGATGGCCAAGGCCGACGAGCCCGCGCTCTTTGTGAGCCGGCGCGGCACGCGGCTCACACCCAACCAACTTCGATCAAGGCTCAAGCAGCAGGCCTTGCACGCTGGCTTGCCCACGCACGTGCACCCGCACATGCTGCGCCACAGTTTTGCCAGCCATCTGCTGCAAAGCAGTGGCGACCTGCGCGCCGTGCAAGAGCTGCTGGGCCACGCCAGCATCGCCACGACGCAGGTCTACACCAAGCTCGACTTTCAACATCTGGCCAAGGCCTACGACGCGGCGCATCCGCGCGCCAAGCGCAAGTGATGGGGGCTGGGCCCAGGGCGATCCGAGCAACGGATGCAGGATCCAGGCTGGTCTCTTGCCGTTCGAACGCGTGCGCCTGTCGGGCCTGCTGTCCGTTTGAGCACTGGGATAGGCCGAGCTCCACGATTTCTGCGAGCCTTGACTACCGAGTCACGATGGCTTCGCCGACGCAAGTCCAAGTGTCGAAGCAGTCGTTGCCCCAGTCCACGGCGTCGCCGTGAGTGCACGAACTGAGCAATGCCGCATTGCCCCCAATCTGAACTGCCTTTATCTTCATCTGCGACATCGCGGCTTGTTCTGGCGTGGAACCACTTATCTCTGAGGGTGCCGGTCGCCACTGCCAGCCCGACAATCCAAGCAACTTGCAGGCAAAGCCCTTGACGGGGCCCTTGGAGACGTGTGGTGGCGCCTCACTGACTGAGAAAACCGGGGCCATCCTCACCTTCGCTTGATCTTCAGGTGAGAGTCTTGATGAATCAACGATGGTGGTTCGGAAGGCGCTCGCGTACACGCTATCCGCAGCGAGCCCTACGAGAGCTGCGCAACCGCAGAGTTGCGCGCAACAAATTGCGATGAGTCCAAGGCACGCAACACGGGGCCAGAAGCCGGCGGGAGAAGCCCAGGTAAGGCACTCAAGCGCCAGGGCAGATCCTGTCGTCGGGTGCCACGGTGCCGTCCGGTGAGGGGGCTGTTGCATTTGACCTCCGAGCAGTGATGAGTCGGCCCATGCGCCGCCTAACGTGCCTCGGCCTTCAACGCCAGATCTGCCAGCGGCCACGCTGCGGTCCACGCGGCGCGCTCACGCGCCGCATCACCACTGCGCCCCTGCGCCTGCAAGACGTTTGCCAAACCTTGCAGCGCCCAGCCACTCGCCGGCCACTGCACCAAGTCTTCGCGATAAGTCTTCTCCGCTACGGCGTGCTGGCCGGCACGCGCTTGCATCTGCGCCTGCCCCAGCCGCGCGCCGGCGGCGAGCATGGGGGGTTCGTTGTCGTCGGCGTGGCTGGCGGCCGCCAGCGCTGCGGTTTGTTCGGTCAAGGCGGTGTCGAACTTCCCGTCAGCCAAGGCGATCTCGGCGCGCAGCCTCGCGCTGCTGCTGTCGGCCATGCCGCGCAAGACCTCGTGGAAGCCTTTCTTCTTCGTGTGTTCCTTGGCCACCATGGCGACGGCGGCTTCGACGGCGGGTAGCGCCGCTTTGCCTTCAGCCACGCGGCCCAAGCGCAGCAGCGCCACGGCTTGCGCGTGGCCGTGCAGGGCTTGCGACAGGCCGTGCTTGCCCATCGGCGCGGGCTCGGTGAGCAGCGCCTGCCAGCGCTCCAGCCGCAGCAATGTCAAGGCCGGCAGGCTGCGCTGGTATTCGGCGTAGACGTACTCGGCCTTGGCCGCGCGCTCGGCAATGCTGCGGGCGGTTTGCAGCGCCACATCACCACGGCCTTCCATCAAGGCGGCGAACCACTGGAAGTGCAAGTTGTGGCCGGACCAGTCTTTGCTCACCGTGAAGCCCTGGTCCTTCTGCGCTTGCGCGATGCGGCCTTCAGAAACCATGGCTTCTTGGTTGGCGCGCGTGGCGTCGGCATAACGCCCAACATGAACGTAGGTGTGCGACGGCATGTGCACCAGGTGCGGCGACATCGGCGCCAGCGCGCCCAG
>JANMMH010000790.1:0-2778 GCA_031373055.1 Rubrivivax sp.
GTGGTCTTGCCGTGGCGGTTGGGCAGCAGGGCCTGCACCTGCGCCATGTTGGTGTTGGAGAGCGTGAAGTTGTCGGGTAGCACACCACCCAGGTTGAGCATGTAGGCCGTCACCGCATACACCTCTTCGGTGCTAAGCGTCTTGGGTGCGTTCCACGGCATGGCGCGGTTGATGTAGTCCCACAGCGTTGACAGGTTCGAGACCTTCATCAAGGTGGTGCGGCCCGGGAAGCTGCTGTCGTTCAAGCGCGCGACACGCCCGGTCTTGATGTCGTCTTGTGTGGTGCCGCCAACGATGGGGCTGAAGACTTCATTGCTCTCGCCAAACACGCCGTGGCATGAGGCGCACTTCGACTCCCACACCACCATGCCCTTGGCCACCGTGCCTGAGCCCTGCGGCAGGCCTTTGAAGTCGGGCCGCACATCGATGTCCCAGGCGGCGATTTCCTTCGGTGTCGCGGCGCGCCCGACACCCGGGTAGGCGCCGGTCTGGGCGTACGCAGAGTCGGCCACCAGCGCCAGCCCGGCGCCGCACACGACTGCCGCAGTCGCCCGCGCCGCACGCTCAAGAAAGCTGGACATTCATGACCTCGCCACTCTCTTGCACCAGCCACGTCTGGACGGCGTTGTTGTGATAAATCGAGCGGCTGCCACGCACGGCACGCAGCTGCTTGTAGGTGGGTTGCACGTAGCCGGTGCTGTCGAGCGCGCGGCTTTGCAGAAGCGCGGGCTTGCCATCCCACACCCAGTCGAGGTTGAAGCGCGTCAGGCACTTGTCGAGCACGGGCGTTTCCAGCCGCGCGCTGCGCCAGTTGCGCCCGCCGTCGCTCGACACGTCCACGCGCTTGATGCGCCCCCTGCCCGACCACGCCAGGCCAGTGATGTTGTAGAAGCCCTTGTCCAGCAGCAGCTGCCCGCCCGAAGGCGTGGTGATCACGCTCTTGCATTCCTGGGTGCTGGTGTACTGGCGGTGAAGGCCACCGGGCATGAGGTCCACGTAATGCAGGTCCTCGTCCTTGGTACCGTAGGGCTTGTCACCCACCTCGATGCGGCGCAGGTACTTGACCCAGCTCACGCCCTGCACGCCCGGCACCACCAGGCGCAGCGGGTAGCCGTTCTCGGGCCGCAGCATTTCGCCGTTTTGGCCATAGGCGACGAAGACCTCGCCGCTCTCGATCAACTCCATGGGCACGGTGCGTGTCATCGACGACCCATCGGCACCTTCGCCCAGCACATAGCGGCCACGTCGGTAGTCCACGCCCGCCATGTCGAGCAGCAGCTTCAGCGGCACGCCGGTGAATTCGCTGCAGCTGAGCATGCCGTGCGTGTATTGGCAGGTCGGCACCGCCACGTTGCCCCACTCCATACCGGTGTTAGCACCACACTCGATGAAGTGGAAGCGGCTCACCGCCGGCAGGCGTATCAGCTCATCCAGCGTGAAGACCAAAGGCTTCTTGACGATGGTGTCGTCCGAGCCATTGATCATCAGGCGGTGCTTGGACGGGTCGACGTCCCACCAGCCCTGGTGGTGGCGCTCGAAGTGCAGACCCGAGGGCGTGACGATGCCGAAGAGCGACTGCAGCGGCGCGAAGGACACCGAGGCCTGCGCCGTCTGCGTCAGGCCCGGGCTCTGGCGCCGCTGCACGTTGGCTTCAAACTTCGACGGCTTGCCGTAGCCGTCGGCGGCTACGGCCTGGCCCAGGCCCTTGCTGTGCTCGGGCAGTTCCAGGATGTGGGGGTCCCCACCGCTGGCGGGCACCGGGTTGGATGTGGCCAGCGCCAGTGGTGCGCTGGCTGCCGCGCCGGCGGCCATGAACGCGCTGCGGATGAAGTCACGGCGGCCTGCTTTGCCCTCCGCAAAGACCTGGCGAACCCCTGCGGGGTCGACAAAATTTTCTGGCGCCTTGACTAGGCGGCCAGAGGGCTTGCGCTGCGAATCCAAACCGTCTCCTTCTTGCTGGCCGTCGCCGCAGCGACTGGCGTCGCGCAGTCCTTAAACTACTTTATCTGGATATCACGCTACACGAATATTAGCCGACAAAGAACTACCGAAACCTAGGACAAACCCGTGCGGGGCTCACGGCGCAGGTCCGGTCTGGGCCAGTGCACGGTGTGCGTCGTTCTGGGTACGAAAGACCTGGCCGCTGAGCCAAGCTTCGATGCCGGTGCGCCCAAGCCGGTCACCCACCGGCCCCTTCAGCTCGGAAAGGTGCAGCAGCACGCCGCGCGTCTTGAGCTCGCGCGAGAGATGGACAAGACCTTCCAGCCCGGTGACGTCGATGTCGTTCACGCCCGACATCATCAGCACCACGTGGCGCAGTGCGCTGCGCTGGGCCGCCTTCGCCCCCAGCGTGTCGGACAGCCAGCGCGAGTTGGTGAACAGCAAGCTCTCGTCGACGCGGATCGACAGCACCTGCGGCAGCGTCTCAACGTCGAAGCGCTTGACGTTGCGGAACACCTCCGTGCCCGGCAGGCGGCCGACCTCAGCCCAGTGCGGGCGCGCCGTGCGCTGCAGCAGCAGCCCCACCGCCGCCAGCACGCCGATGCCCAAGGCCTGCTCGACGCCTAACGAAACAGTGAGCACGGCGACCAAGGCCATGAGCGCGAATTCCAGCCGCGAGTAGCGCCAAGCCTGGCCAAACGGCTTCAGGTCCACCAGCGAGAGCACCGCCACGATGATGGTGGCCGCGAGCACGGCCTTGGGCAGGAAGCGCAACACATCGCCCAGCGCCAGCACCGCAACGGCCAGGAAGAGCGCGGTCCACACGCCGGCCATGCG
>JANMMH010000813.1:0-6537 GCA_031373055.1 Rubrivivax sp.
CGGTAGGTGAACATGCCGCTGCGGCGAAAGCCGTTGGCGACCAGGCCAGAGTAGGCGTCGGCGTGGATCAAATGGCTGGGCGTGGCCACTTGCGAGCGCGCCTGGCGCTGCGGCAGGTAGCTGCAAGGGTAGGGCGCCGTGGCATAAAACTGCAACGACGAAAGCGGAAGCTCCTTGGGATGCGTCACGCGCTGTGGCCTACAGGGTTGGGTGGGTCCAGCGCAAGCTGGCGCCACATGGCGGGATCATAGGTCCAGTCATCGACCGCTTCCGCCCCCAACGTGAGGGCCAGGTGCGATTCAAAGGCCGCGCGCGTGATCTCTCTTGCGCCGAATGTCGCCAGGTGGCCAGTGTTTTGCTGGCAGTCGATGAGTGGTATGCCCTTGGCCCGGCAAAAGGCCACGAGTGCGGACAACGCGATCTTGGAGGCGTCGCTGCGGTGGGCAAACATCGATTCACCGAAGAACATGCGGCCGATGCTCACGCCATAGAGCCCGCCGACCAACTCACCGTCGACCCAGGTCTCGACGCTGTGCACGCGCCCGGCACGGTGCCACCGCGTGTAGGCGTCGACCATGGTCGGCAGGATCCAGGTGCCGCGCTGGCCTTCGCGCGGCGTATTCGCGCAGGCCAGCATCACACGCTCAAAGGCGCTGTCGATGCGGATTTCGCAGCCAGGGCTGCGCATGAAACGGCGCAAGGTCTTGCGCAGGGAATGCGCGATGCGGAACTCGGCCAGCGGAAGCACCATGCGCGGGTCGGGGCTCCACCACAACGTGGGCTGGCCGGGTGAAAACCACGGGAACACGCCGTGCCGGTAGGCCTCTTCCAGCCGCTGCGGTGTAACGCGGCCACCGGCGGCCAGCAGCCCTGGCGCCTCGTCGTCGGCGCCCATCGCACGCTGCGTGGGCGGCAGCGGCGTGTTGTCGTCGATCCACTGAATCATGCCGAAGCCAGGTACTTAACGCAGACCCAGGGTGGACTTCAAGAAGGCGTATTCCAGCGCCAGCATGCGCGCACGTTGCGCGTTATCGGCCGCGCCGCCGTGGCCGCCTTCGGTGTTCTCCCAATACAGCACGCGGTGGCCCAACTCGTGCAGCCGCGCGGCCATCTTTCGCGCGTGGCCGGGGTGCACGCGGTCGTCGCGCGTGGAGGTCGTGAGCAACACGGCCGGCAGCCTGGCGCCAGCATGCAGGTTCTGGTAGGGGCTCCAGCGCGACATCGCGGCCCAGTCCTCGGGCTTGTCGGGGTCGCCGTATTCGGCCATCCACGACGCCCCGGCCAGCAGCCGGTGGTAGCGCTTCATGTCCAAGAGCGGCACCTGGCACAGCACGGCAGCAAAGAGCTCGGGCCGCTGCAACATCACGGCGGCCACCAAGAGCCCGCCATTGCTGCCGCCTTCAATGCCTAACATCGAAGCGGTGGTGATTTTTTGCTCAATGAGATGCTGCGCGATGGCCGCGAAATCATCGAAGCTTTTCTGACGTCGGCTCGGCCCCTGCGCCGCCTGGTGCCAGCCCGGGCCGAACTCGCCGCCGCCACGAATGTTGGCCATGACAAACACGCCGCCCTGCGCCAGCCACTCGCTGCCAACCACGCCGGAGTAGGTAGGCTGCTGTGAGACTTCAAAGCCGCCGTAGCCGTAGAGCAGCGTGGGCCGCGTTTGGCCTTCACGCCAGTCTTTGGGCGTGACCAAAAAGTAGGGCACCTGGGTGCCGTCGGCCGAGCGCGCGAACTGCTGGCGCACCTGCATGCCCTGGGCGTCGAAGAAGGCGGGCCGGGACTTCAGCGTGACGACATCCGCCGCCGTGGTGCTGGCAAGCAGCAGGCTGTCGGGGGTGAGGAAGTCGGCGTAGTTGACGAGCAAGGCCTCGGCCAGTGTGTCCTTGTCGACCAGAGGCTCGTGCAGCGCACTCACGCTAAGGTAGCCCAGTTTGGGCAAGACCATCGCCTGGGTTTGCCAGCGGCCGTCGACGTATTGGCGTGTCTCGACGCGGCTGGTGACCTGGTCTTGCAGCGTCAACACCAGGCGCGTGGCGGTGGCGTTGAAGTCTTCCAGCGAGCAGGTCGCGGTGGGCACGAACAAGGCATCAAGCTCGCCGCCACCGGCCAGGTAGGCCTTGGCGTCGACGGCCAGTAGGGCACCACGTGGCCAGAGCTTGCCGTTGCGTCGCCAGTTGCTGCGCAGACTGATGAGCGCCCATTCGCGCCAGAACGAAAGATCGGCGTCTTCGGGCTTGTCGACCTCGACCAAGGCTGCGTCTTGTTGCAACCACATGCGTGAGCGGTAGAAGTCCAGCGCGCGATGGAACACCACGCGCTTGAAACCCGGCGTGCGGTCGACCGACACCGATACCGAGACATCGCCCGCCACGCCTTCAAACACCAAGGGCGCCGCAGCCAGCGCCGTGCCGCGCGGCCAGCGCCGCAGTTGGCGCGGATAGCCTGAATCAGTGAGCGTGCCGGGGCCCAAGTCGCTGCCCACCAGCAGCGTGTCGGCGTCAAGCCAGGTCACTTGCGACTTGGCCTCAGTGATGGCAAATCCGCCGGCGACGAAGTCGCGTGTCATGGTGTCGAACTCACGCACGACGTTGGCGTCAGCGCCGCCACGCGACAAGGCCAGCAGCACACGGCGGTGCTCAGGCGCGAAGCTCGTGGTACCGGCCCAGACCCAGTTCTCGCCCTCGAATTTGGCCAGCGCGTCGAGGTCAAGCAGCACGTCCCACGCCGGCGCCTCACGCCGAAACTCAGCCAGGCTGGTGCGACGCCAAAGGCCGCGAGGGCTCGCCTTGTCGCGCCACAAGTTGTAGACAAAGTCGCCGCGCCGCGCGATGTAAGGGATTTGCTGGGGCGAGTCGAGGATGGTGCGAATGCGCTCGCGCATGGCGGCTTGACCGGGCAGCGATTCCAGCGTGGTTTCGCTGTGTGCATTGCGCTCGCGCACCCACGCCATGGCGCGCTCGCTGTCGACCTCTTCAAGCCACAGCCAGGGGTCGTCGCGGTCGCTCAAGGTCACGCTCATCGTCATGCCGCCGCCGGGTTCAAACGCGTCAGCGCCAGCTCGACACTTTGCGCACCGTTGCCGACCCAGATTTGACCTTCCTGCACGGTGACTTGCAGTTGCATCGAGCGCTCAGCCAGCCCGGCCAGGGCTTGGCTTTGCTCGCTGGGCAGGTGCCACACCGCAAGGTTTCGCAAACGCGTGAGCTTGGCGGCGATGCCGGCCCACCACACCAGCGCGCCGCTGCTGTAGACGAAGAGGCTCACCGAGTCAGCGCGCGCACTGGCCTTGAGCAGGCGGCGCTCGTCGGGCTGGCCGACCTCGATCCACTGCACGATCTGGCCGGTGAGGTCTTTCTGCCAGAGGTCGGGCTCGTCGTCGTCGGCCAGGCCACGCGCCGAAACCAGGCCGCCCTGGTGGTCGTCGGCGGGCACGCACAGCGCGAAGGCGAGCAGGCGCAGCATCAGCCGCTCGTCGGTTTCACTGGGGTGGCGCGCGAGGGTGAGCGCATGGTCGGCGTAAAGCGCGCGGTCCATGTCGGCGATCTGCAAGCTGGCCTTGAAGACCGTGGATTTCAGTGCCATGCGGTCACTTCAAAGGTTAGAAATAGGAGGGCGGTGGCCTGCGAAGGGCCAGATGCTCAAGGCCTTTCAGCCAGCGCCTTGAGGTTCGCCAGGCCGTTGGCCAGGTCGGTGCCGGTCAGTCCGTCGGCGAACACGCCGGCCCAGCGGTCGAAAGGGTTGTCGCCGGCGTCGGCGCTGAGGGTCCAGCTCACGCGGGTGCCCAGGCCTGCTGCGGCAAGGCGAAATTCACCCAGCGCTGTGGTCCCGCGCTCGGGCTTTTGCCATTCGAATGAAAGCCGCCGGCCCGGCTCAATGGAGGTCAGGCGCAGCCGGGATGCGCCTTCGGTGTTGCTCTTCCACGCGCTGCCTGCGCCCACGCCCTTTTCGACGCCACGTTCGGCGCCGAGCGGGCTGATCGTCATGGCCGGGTCGCGCCGATGCCAAGGCATCCAGTCCTTCCAGCGCCGTGGGTCTTCCAGCAAAGCGTAGACGCGGTCGGGTGCCGTGTTGATGGTGATGTTGCGCGACACGACGTACTTGCCTGGCAGCAAGAAGCCGATGCCTGCCGTCAGCACAGCCAACCCGACGACGATGCCAAGCACCCACTTGATGAACCGCATGTTTTCCCTTTTCAGACCGATGGTGCTGCGGCCTTGGTCCCTGGCCGCCAGGGGCGAATGATGACAGGGCCACGGCAGTGGCATCATTGCCGCCCCATCCTTCACCCATCATCCAACGTGGCTGCCGACAGCCACCCTGGAAGTAGACCGACCATGATTGCCACCCACGCCAAGCGCCTGACCTTCGCCCTCGTTCTCGGTGCCACCCTAGCGGGCTGGGCTGCGGCGCAGACTGCGCCGGCCACACCTGCCAAAGCTGCTGCCAAACCCGCCGCCAAGCCTGCCGCACCGGCGGCCAAACCTGCCGCGGCAACGGCCGACAAGCCGGCCGACGGCAAGACCTTGTCGCTAGGCGGCAAAGATGGCGGCGGCAAGCTGCTCACGCGCGACGAGCTGCGTGCCTGCCTCAATCAGCGCGACACCTTGACCGTGCAGCTGGGTGAGCTCGATGGCGCACGCACCGCACTGAACCAGGAGCGCGACGCCCTGAACGCCGAGCAAGCCGCGCTCAAGACCGAGCGCGAAAACCTGGCGGGCATGAAGACGGCGGTGGACGAGCTCAACGCCAAGACCAAGGGCTTCCAGCAGCAGGTGGACGACTGGAACAAGCGCGTGGCGGCATTGGCCGAGTCCAAGGCCCCTACCAGTGCGCAGGAAAAGCAGCGCGCCGACCTCAACGAACAAGGCGAGGGCCTGCGCAAGCGTCAGGCCGAACTCAACAGCGAGCGCGACGCGGTGCTGGCCCGAGGCGATGGCCAAATCAAGACCTTCAACACACGCGCCGCGGCGGTGGACGCCAAGGTCACTGACTGGAACGAACGCAACCGCAAGCTCAACGAGCGTGGCGACAACCTGCAAACCGAACGCCAGACCTGGGCTGCCGATTGCGGCGACAAGCGCTACCGCGAAGACGACGAAAAGGCCGTGCTCAGCGGCAAGTAAAGCAAGGAGACCCACGATGACCGCCGACAACCCGCTGCTGCAAGCTTGGACGGCGCCGCATGGCCTGCCGCCCTTCTCGAACATACGTGCCGAGCACTTTGCCCCCGCCTTGCACGCGGCCATGCGTGAACACCGCAGCGAGCTCGACGCGGTGGCCGCACAAAGCGCGCCGGCCACCTTTGCCAACACCGTGGCGGCCTACGACCGCAGCGGCCGCCAGCTTGGGCGCGTGGCCTCCGTCTTCTACAACCTCGCCGGCAGCGCCACCAGCGACGAGCTGCAAGCCGTGCAGCGCGAGATGGCCGCACCTATGGCCGCGCACCACAGCGCGGTGGTCATGAACGCGGCGCTCTTTGCGCGCATCGACACGCTGCACCGCCAGCGCCACACGCTGGGCCTGGACGCCGAAGCGTTGCGTTTGCTGGAGCGTGTGCACCTGGACTTCGTGCGTGCCGGGGCCAAGCTGGAACTCGCGTCACAGGAACGTTATGCCGCCGTGATGCAAGAGCTGGCCGCGCTGACCACACAGTTCGCGCAAAACGTATTGCACGACGAAAGCAGCTTCGTGCTCGAGCTCACGAGCGAGGCCGATCTGGCGGGCTTGCCCGACTTCGTACGCGCCGCCACACGCCAGGCAGCACTTGACCGCAGCCGCAGCGGGCATGTCGTGACGCTGTCGCGATCGCTCGTCGTGCCCTTCCTCACCTTTTCTGAGCGGCGCGACCTGCGCGAGCAAGCCTGGCGCGCCTGGACCACTCGCGGCGAACATGCCGGCGAGCATGACAACCGAGACATCGCACGGCGCATCCTGACGTTGCGCAACGAACAAGCGCGCCTGCACGGGCACACCAGCTTTGCCGACTACGCCTTGGCCGACACCATGGCCGGCCAGCGTGGCGCCGTGCAAGGCCTGCTCGACGAAGTCTGGCCGCGTGCCCTGAAGGCTGTACAGCTTGAACGAGACGCCTTGCAAGGCGCCATGCTGGCCGCCGGCAACACCACCTACAGCCTCAAGCCCTGGGACTGGCGCTACTGGGCCGAACGCGTTCGGCTTGCGCGTTATGCGGTCGACGACGCCGAAGTTAAACCCTACTTCCAACTGGAACGTGTGGTCGAAGCCGCGTTCGATTGCGCCGCTCGTTTGTTCGGCCTGCGCTTCAAAGCGCGTGACGACCTGCCCGTCTATCACAGCGACGTCAAAGCGTATGAAGTGAGTGACGCCGCCGGCAAGCTCGTGGGTGTCTTCCTGCAGGACAACTTTGCACGCCCCACCAAGCGCAGCGGCGCGTGGATGAGCAGCCTGCGCTGGCAGCGGCGCAACGGCGGTGACGATGTGCCGCTGATCCTGAACAACAACAACTTCGCCAAAGGCTCGGTGGGTGAACCCACGCTCTTGTCGATGGACGACGCG
>JANMMH010000823.1:0-3308 GCA_031373055.1 Rubrivivax sp.
GGGCCGCTCTTGCCGAGCGTCGAGGTCGTTGCCGACTGGCTGTGGGCGCTGCTCAACGCCGCCGGCGTGCAGCGCGCCGCGCTGGTGGGCCACAGCATGGGCTCGCTGATCGCGCTGGAAGCGGCTAGCCGCGCGCCCGAGCGCACGGCGCAACTCGTGATGATCGGCAGTGCCTACCCGATGAACGTTAGCGACGCCTTGCTCGCCACCGCCAAGGAAGCACCCGAACGCGCCATGGCCATGGTCAACGCCTGGTCCATTGCCAGCCAGGCCAGCAAACCCGGCTTCCCCGGCCCCGGCAACTGGCTGCACGGCAGCAACCTGGCGCTGATGCAGCGCGTGCAGGCGGCGCACCTTGAGGCCAACGTCTTCTTGCACGACTTCGAAATCTGCCACCGCTACCGCGCCGGCCTGGAAGCCGCGACGCGCGTGACCTGCCCTGTGACCATGATCCTTGGCCACGCCGACCAGATGACCCTACCCCGCGCGGCCCGCGAGGTGAGCGCTGCCCTGAAGGCCACTACCGTGATGATCAACAGCGGCCATCACTTGCTGGCCGAAGCCCCCGACGCCGTGCTGCATGCACTGCGCCAAGCCCTGACTTGAAGGAGCCCCCGTGAACACCACTACCTCTGACACCAGCATCGACCCACGCAGCTTCAAAACCTTCGCCGAGTTCTATCCCTTCTACCTGGGCGAACACACGAACCGCACCTGCCGGCGCCTGCACTTTCTGGGCTCGACGCTGGCGCTGGCGTTTCTGGCGATGTTTCTCTACAGCGGCCGCCCGCAGTACATCCTCTACGGCCTCTTGTGCGGCTACGGCTGCGCCTGGATCGGGCACTTCGTGTTCGAGAAAAACAAGCCCGCCAGCTTCAAGCGGCCCTGGTTCAGCTTCATGGGCGACTGGGTCATGTACAAGGACATTTGGACGGGGAAGATTGCGTTCTAACGCTCCAAGAGAGTGGTCGCAATGGCGGCCGATTGCACTGGCGGGCGGGCGTCACCGAGACCCGACTCACGCCGAAGTGCTGCGTGGTCTGGGCGCCGACGCTGCGCGCGCCGCATTCGAACGACATCGTGTTGCCCTGCCCCTCACCAATTCGACGCGGTGAAACCCACGCCACTGAGGTAGTAGAGGCTGTTCTCTATCTGCACACTGCGCTCGCGGCTCAAGTCCCAGTTGGCTACGCCATCCGACGCGGGCAGCAGGTCTTTCACGCTCAGCGTGCGCGCGTTGGTGTCGATCTCGATCTTCTGCAAACCGCGAGCGCTGATGAAGCCCTTGGCGTCGATGACGCGCAGCGACAGACCCACGCGCGTGAGGTTGCCGCGTGTGAAGAGGTCGATGCCGTGGCTGCTGGATTCCAGGCCCGTGGCGCTGCCGGCCGCTCCGAAGACCTTGCTCGTCACCTCCCTGGGCGCGGCCGGGTTGGCCACGTCGTAAAGGCTGAGCTTGGCGCCGGTGGCAACACCGCGCGCATCGGCCTCACGCCCGACCCCCAACAATAGATTGTTAGCCAGCGGCAGCAGATAGTCCGAAAACCCCGGCGTTTCCAGCTCGCCGACGGTCTTGGGGTCGGTGGCGTCGGCCAAGTCCAGCACGTACAGCGGGTCGGTGCGGCGGAAGGTCACCACGTAGCCACGGTTGCCCAGAAAGCGCACCGCATAGACCTGCTCGCCGGCCTTGCCAATGGCCGCCGGGCGGCGATCGTTGGGCAGCTTGCCCACCACTTGCAGCGTGAGGTCGCTGGCGCGTTCGCGCAGGATGCTCAGCGTGGCCGGTGAAGGTGCCGGCGCACCGACCGTGAGGGAGTCAATCGGAAAGGCCCAGCCAGTTTCACCCGTGAAGCTCAGCACCCGCAAGTCGCCATTGAATTCGCTCATGCGGTAAGACTTGCGCTCGGGGTCCCAGCCCAGGTGGCCGGGCACTTCACCCGAGCCGCGGAAGTTGATGGTGAGTGCGGCGAGCGAGAACTTGTGGATGTCGGTGCTCATCGTTGCGGGGAAGCGCACCAGCGAGTTCACCGTGCTGTAGTTGCTGCGTGTGGTCGCCAGGTACAGGCTGCTCGTGGACATGTACAGCGCCTCGCTGCCGCCGACGAAACAGCGGCTGGTGCGGCTGCTCGTGCCCGTGGCCAGGTCGATGGCGGTGACGGTGGTGATGTCAATACCGAGCGCCGTGTTCTTGGCCTGCACGTAGCAGTCGGTGTCGGCGAGGAGCGGCGTGGCTGCCGCGTTGCCGATGCGAATGGTGGGCAGCACCTCAGCGGCACTCAGCTTGGCCAGCATGGCGTCACGCTCGGCCTTGGTGGCCGTGGCGGGCAGGGCTTCGAGTGCCAGCTGCGGCGTGTGCTGCGTCACCATGTAGAGCACGTTGCCGATGAGCCGCGCGCCGATCAAGCGGCCGTCAATGCGCACGCGCTCGGCCAGCACGGGCGTGGTGGCGTTGCTGACGTTGATGAGGTCCAGGTGCACGGTGGGCTTGGCGTACTGCGGCACAAACGGCAGCGCGGGCATGGTGCACACGGGCAGGTTGACACAGAAGTCGTAAGGCAAAAACTGCTGGCTCTGGCCGAGCACGGCCACGCGTTGGGCAGGGGCCGACAGCAGCATTCCGCGCGCGACTGCCACGGCGCCGGGCTCGATGATGGTGGCCAGCAAACCCGCCGCGTCGATGCCGCCGTCGGCGCGGCGGCGGTAAGTCTTCAGCACGGCCGCGTTCTGGCCTTTGAACAGCTCGGGTGGTGTCGTCAGCGTGTAGAGCACGCTGCCGTCGGTCTTGAGCAAGTCGTCTTCGTCCACACCCTGCTCTTGCACCGTGGTGCCCGAGCGCTCGACGCTGGTGGCACTGGTGGCGCTGGCGGTCGTGACGAAGCCGACGGTGAGCTCGGAGCCGATGGCTGGCATGAACACCATGCCGGGGTTCTTGGCCACTTCGGCTGCGCGCGCGTCGAGCTTGGTGCGCACATACATCATCAGCTCACCGGGCCTGGAGGCCGCCAGGGCCACCTCACTTGGTGGGTTAGGCGCCGGAGGCGACACCGGTGTGCCACCACCCCCGCCACCACCGCAACCAGGCAAGCCCACCAGCACAGCGGCACCCATCCAGCACCCGAGCTGCGCAAATCCTGTCGTCATCAAGCGGTTCATCACGGCCTCCTTGCCAGCGGTCATTTGATGTGGGACAATATCCCACGTACACGCAAACCCTGTCAAGCCCCCACGTCACCGCGCATGAAAGATCGCCCGCAGATCGTGCTCACCAGCGTGCTGCGCCTGCTCAAGCCGCTGGCGCGCTTGCTGCT
>JANMMH010000825.1:0-4494 GCA_031373055.1 Rubrivivax sp.
GAAAGAGTGCGGCAAGACGCGGGTCGCCATGCAGTTGCGCGGCGGGTGCCACCAGCCGCTCGCGCCCCTCCACCAGCACGCAGGCGCGGTCCGCCAGGGCCAGCGCGGCCGTGACGTTTTGCTCCACCAACAGCAGCGTCACGCCGCTGGCGCGCACCTCGCGCAGCTTCTCGAAGACCTGGCTCACGAGCTTGGGCGAAAGGCCCGCCGAGGGCTCGTCGAGCATCAACACCTGCGGCTTGGCCACGAGCGCGCGCGCCACCGCCAGCATCTGGCGCTGCCCGCCGGAGAGCCTGCCTGCGAGCAGGCTGCGCTGGCGCGCGAGGTCGGGGAACATGGCGTAGATCGGTGCAAGGCTGGCCTTGCGTTCAGCCTTCACCAGAGCTGCGGCGAGTTCCAGGTTTTCCGCCACCGTGAGGTTGGCAAACACGTTCTCGGTTTGCGGCACCAAGGCCAGGCCCTGGTGGATGAGGCGGTGCGCGGGTGTGCGCGTGATGTCCACGCCACCCAGCACCACGCGCCCGGCGCTGATGGGCACGAGGCCCGCCACGGCCTTGACCAGGGTGGACTTGCCCGCACCGTTGGGGCCGAGGATGGCCACGATCTCACCCGGCGCCACATGCAGCGTGGCACCGCGCAGGATGGCCATGCCTGGCTCGTAGCCGGCCACGAGCTGCTCGATCGCTAACGCTGATGTCACGCGGCGTCACCCAGGTAGGCTTGCACCACGCGCGGGTCACGCAGCACGTCTTGCGCGCTGCCGCTGGTGAGAATCTGGCCCTGAACCATCACCATCACCGACTCACACAGTTGCGCCACCAGTTCCATGTTGTGTTCGATGATGAGAAAGCTGGTGCCGCCTTGATTCAGCGCCACGATCTTCTCGGTGATGGTTTGCAGCAGCGCCGGGTTCACACCCGCCGCCGGCTCGTCCAGCAGCACGAGTTGGGGCTCGCCGACCATCACCCGCGCCAGCTCTAGCAGCTTGCGCTGGCCACCTGAGAGCACACGCGCGGGCTCGTGTTCGAGTGCGCTCAGGCCGACAAAGTCCAGCCAGTGCCGCGCGGCGGCGCGCGTGCGCTGCTCTTGCGCGGCCACACGGCCCGGCGCCAGCCAGTTGGCCCAGGGCCGTTCGCCAAGCTGGCCACGCGGCGCGAGCATGACGTTTTCCAGCACCGACATCGCGGCAAAGGGCCGTGGGATCTGGAAGGTGCGCGCCATGCCGGCTGCGAAGACGCGGTGCGGTGGCATGCCGGTGATGTCTTGCCCGTCGAGTTCAACGCGCCCCGCGTCGGGCTTTAGCGCCCCGGCCAAACAGTTGAAGGCTGTCGACTTGCCGGCGCCGTTCGGACCCACCAGGCCGGTGATGGCGCCACGCATCAACACAAGGCTCAGCCCTTGCAGCACGCGGTGGCCGCCGAAGGCTTTGCTAAGCTCACTCGCCTTCAAAAGGGCATGGTCCTGCATGGGCCGCAAAGGATAGTCGATGACCCCCAGTACGCCGCCCGTAAACCCGTCCGCCAACGCCGACGACAGCTTCGAGCTTTTCGACCTGCGCGTCGAAGTCGTCGCCCCCGAGGGCGCGCGTGTGATGTGCGGCGCACAGGTCGGCGACCACTTCGAGCTGCGCGGCGAGATGCTCCATCTGCCGCCCGGCCAAGGCTTTTCGATCTACTCGCTGGCCGCCCTCTTGCCGCTGCTGCCAGCCAAACAACGACCGCTACACGCCAACGACTGGATGCGCAGCGACAGCGAAGTGGCCTGCCCCGACCCGCACTGCCCCACGCGCTTTCGCATCATGCGCATCGGCACACGGCGCTTCAATCATGGTGAGACGACGCTGGTGCTGCTGCCAGCACCGGATGCATGACGCCGTCATGAAACGCACGCAGCCTTTCATGAATCACGACGACAAACGCCGTCGACGCAACCTGCTGACCGCAGCGCTGCTCGCCTGCCTCGCCGGCCCAGGCATAGCCACCGAGGCCTGGTCCGAGATACCCGACGGCGCCATCGTGCTCTTTCGCCACGCCAACGCGCCCGGTGTAGGCGACCCAAGCGGCTTTCGGCTCGGCGAATGCAGCACACAGCGCAATCTCGACGACATCGGCCGCGAGCAAGCACGCCGCATCGGCCAAACCTTTGGAGCGCGCAACGTGCCCGTGCGCCGCGTGCTCAGCTCGCAGTGGTGCCGCACGCGCGAGACCGCCGAGCTGGCCTTTCCCGGCCTCGTCCGCGACGAGCCGCTCTTCAACTCATTCTTCGAAGACCGCGGCAACGCGCCCGCACAAACGGCCGCCGCGCTTGCCCTGCTCAAGCGCTGGCCCGGCCCCGGCGTCATGGTGGTCGTCACGCACCAGGTCAACATCACCGCACTGACCGGCGCCACGGTGGCGTCGGGCGAAGGTGTGGTGGTCCGCGTGAACGCTGCGGGGCTGGAAGTGATCGGGCGGGTGCTGCCGTAGTGTTTTATGCTGCGCGGCGATCAACGCCGCCAGCGCGCTCTGCCCTCACCTCCGCGACACGCTTCCATGCTCGAAACCACCCAGCTCGCCCCCGGCTACACCATCCCGCGCATCATCCGTGGCGGTTGGCAGTTAGCGGGTGGGCATGGTGAGGTGGACCATGCGCGTGCCGTCGACGACATCGCACGCTTTGTGCAGGCGGGCCTGAACACCGTCGACGGCGCCGACATCTACACTGGCGTGGAGCTGCTCTACGGAGCGTTCAACGCACGCCAGCGCGCAGGCGGGCAGCCTCCGCTGCAAGTGCATACCAAGTTCGTGCCCGACCTGGACGATCTGCCGCGAGTGGATGCCGCGTACGTGCGCCGCATCGTCACGCGCTCGCTGCAACGCTTGCAGCTTGAGCAGTTGCCGCTGGTGCAATTTCATTGGTGGGACTACGCCGTGCCTGGCCTCGTTGACGTGGCGCTGCACCTGGCCGCGCTGCAAGCCGAAGGCTTGATCGCCCTCGTGGGCGGCACCAACTTCGACGCGCCGCACAGCGCGCTGATGCAGCAAGCCGGCGTCAAGCTCGCCAGCATGCAGGCGCAGTACTCCCTGCTCGACCGCCGGCCCGCCATCGCGCTGGCCGCGCAGTGCCAGCGCAGCGGCACGCAGCTGCTGTGCTATGGCGCGCTGGCCGGCGGCTTCCTCACCGATGCCTGGCTGGGTCAGAACGAGCCCACGGACATCAGCAACCGCTCGCTCGTCAAATACAAGCTGGTGATCGACGACTTCGGCGGCTGGGCGGCTTTTCAGCAGCTGCTGCAAGCTTTGCGGTGCATCGCCAACCGGCATGGCGTGTCCATCGCTGCCGTGGCCACACGCTGGGTTTTGCAGCAACCGCAAGTGGCCGCGGCCATCGTCGGGGCGCGTTATGCAGCGCACCTTGACGACACGCTGGCGGTCTTCAGCTTCAAACTCGACGCGCACGACATGGAAGTGCTAACACCCATCCTGGCGGCACACGCAGGGCCCCTGGGTGACACGTACACGCTGGAGCGTGACCGCCATGGCCGCCACGGCCGCATCATGAAAACCAACCTCAACAAGGCCTGAAGGCCCAACCTGGAGAAGACATGACACGCAAGACCACCGCCCTCATTGCTGCCGCTGCCGTTGCTGCGCTCACACCTTTCACGCAAGCGCATGCGCAAGTACCAGCCTGCACGCACACAGTCGGCATGGTGGTCTCGCTGACTGGCGCGGCAGCCCGCTTCGGCCAGGCCGCCGCAAAGTCGGTCGAGCTGGCCTTCAACGAAATCAACGCCGCCGCAGGCAGCACAGGTGTGGCCGGCTGCAAGCTGGCGTTTGACCTGCGCGACGCGCAAAGCCAGGGCTCGGTGGCGGTGGACCAGGCGCGCCAATTGGTCGACCTGAAGAAGGTGCCGGCCATCATCGGCGGCATCATCTCGTCGGTGTCGATCCCCATCGTCACCTCGGTCACGGGGCCGGCAGGTGTGGTGCAGATTTCACCCGCGTCCACCTCACCCACGCTCACACGCTTGGGCCTTGAGGGCACCAGCAAAGGCTGGTTCTTCCGCACCATCACCAGCGACGCACTGCAAGGCACGGCCGCCGCCAAATACGCGCTCGACCAAGGCTTGAAACAGCTGGCCATCATCCACGTCAACAACGACTTCGGCGTGAACATGCTGGCCGAATTCCGCCGCGCGTACGAAGCGCTGGGCGGCAAGGTGCTCAGCGTCACGCCCTACAACCCGAACCAGCCGAGCTACGCCGCTGAAGTGACCAATGCCGGCAAGGGCGAGCCACCCGCGCTGTACTTCATCGGCTACCCCGGTGACGGCACCAGCGTCATCCGCACCTGGGTGCAGCAAGGCGGCGTGCGCAAGTTCCTCTTCAACGACGGCATGAACTCAGCCGACTTCATCAAAGGCGTGGGAGCGCAATTCCTGAACGACGCCTACGGCACGAGCTCTGGCACCAGCCGCACGGCGTCCACCGAGTACTTCGCCAAAGCCTACCC
>JANMMH010000276.1:0-7471 GCA_031373055.1 Rubrivivax sp.
GTCGCTTTCGGGCCCTGGATGCTGGGTAAATTACTGGCCTACGCCAGTAGCCTGATCGCCAGCATTCCGCAGTATGTCTAAGGCCGGGGCAGGCGATGAACATCGACGTCGAGATCGCCTGGCTCAGCGCCGTGCTGCTGCTGGCCATGCGCCTGGGGCCCTTGTTCGTGCTCGTGCCCGTGCTGGGCAGCGCGTCGATTCCGCTGCACCTGCGCACGCTCTTGGGCCTGGCACTGGCGGCCATGCTGGCCTCGGCCAACCCGCAATGGGTGGCACTGGCGCCCATCGACAGCGGCGGCCTGATCGCCGCGGCCTTCGCCGAAGTGCTGCTCGGTGCGGCCATGGCCTTCGGCCTGATGTGCGCCTTCGCGGCCTTTCTCTTCGGTGGCCGCTTGCTCGACATCCAGATCGGCTTCGGCGTGGCGACGCTGTTCGACCCGGCGACGCGCGCCGCGTCGCCCTTGCTGGGCACGGCCTTGAACCTGATGGCCGTGGCGATCTTCTTTGCCGTCGACGGCCACCACATGATCATTCGTGCGGTGGCCGAATCGGTGGTCAATGTGCCGCCCGGCCAGGGTTTGCAGCGGCTGGACATGGCCACCATGGTCGCCGCCTTCGGTTCGATGTTCGTCTTCGGCCTGGCCCTGGTGGCACCGGCCGTGATCACGCTGCTGCTGCTGGACGTGGCGCTCGGCGTGGTCGCCCGCACCATGCCGCAGATGAACATCTTCATCGTCGCCATGCCGCTCAAGGTGGCGGTGGGCCTGGGCGTGCTGGCGCTTTCGGTGCCGCAGATGGGGCCGCCGCTGCACGGCATCTTCGCCACGCTGGCGAGCTATTGGCGTGAACTGGTGAACTGAGCGCTGACGAACTGACATGGCCGAACAAGAACAAGACCGCAGCGAAGCGGCCACGCCCTTCAAGCTGAGCGAGGCCAAGCGCAAGGGCTCGGTGGCCAAGAGCCCGGAGCTGAGCTCGCTCTTTGCGCTGCTGACCTTGATGGTGGTTATCGCGCTGTGGGCGCGCCCCGGCCTGGAGCGCCAGTTCCGCATGGACGCGGCGATCTTCGAGCTTGGCGCGAGGCTGAGTTTCGAGCCCAGCGTGATGATGCGCTGGCTCTCGCTGGTGATGACGGAAGCGCTGGCGCAGATGGTGCCGCTGATGCTGCCCATCGTCGCCGTGGCCATCCTCGGCGGGCTCTTGCAAAGCGGGCCGATCTTCAGCCTGCACGCCATCAAACCCGACATCGACCGCATCAACCCGGTGTCGGGTTTCAAGCGCCTGTTCTCCATGCGGCTGGTCTTCGAGACGGTGAAGAATGTCGTCAAGCTGCTGCTCTTCGGCGCGGCGCTGTACATGCTGTTTGTGCGCATGGTGCCCGAACTCATCGGCCTGATGCAGATGGCCCCCGTGCAGCAGCTTGAGGTCACGCTCTCGCACGCGCTGGTGCTGATCGCCAAGCTGACGGTGATCGTCGCGCTGATCGCCGTCATCGACATGGCGTATTCGCGCTGGAGCTGGCTCGACAAGCTGAAGATGAGCCGGCGCGAAGTGCGCGACGAGTTGAAGAACCGCGAAGGCGACCCACGCATCCGCGCGCGGCTGCGTGAGCTGCGGCGCGAGACGCTCAAGCGCTCGCAAGCCATGCGCCGGCTGCCCGAGGCCTATGTGCTGATCACCAACCCCACGCACCTGGCGGTGGCGCTGCTCTACCAGCGCGAGCGCATGGCCGCGCCGCAGCTCATCGCCAAAGGCAGCGGTGAAGCGGCGGCGCAGATGCGTGTGCTGGCACGGCGTCACGGCGTGCCCATCGTGTCGAACCCGACCCTGGCGCGCGCGCTCTTTGCCGGCGCCGAGATCGACGCGCCGGTACCCGAGGGCTTGTTCCCGCAAGTGGCGCGGCTGCTGGTGTGGGTCTATGCCTTGCGCGACGGCAGCGCTGCGCGCGGCGCAAGCACTGCGGGCCACGCGGCGCACGCCAGGGCCGCGCCATGAACTTGCGCAAGCTGCTCGGCGACAACAGCGATCTCGTGCTCGTGCTGGTGATGGTCGGCATCCTGGTGGTGCTCTTTACGCCCATCCCATCGCCGCTGCTCGACGTGCTGCTGATCGTCAACCTGAGCTTCGCGCTCCTGATCCTGCTCATCACCTTCTACGCCGCCAAGCCGGTTGAGTTCTCCACCTTCCCTTCGCTGCTGCTCATCGCCACGCTGTTCCGCCTGGCGCTGAACATCGCCGCCACGCGGCTGATCCTGTCCGACGCCGACGCCGGGCGCGTCATCGGCGCGGTGGGCGCCTACATGGTGCAGGGCAACTACGTCATCGGCCTGATTGTCTTCCTGATCCTGGTGGTGGTGCAGTACGTCGTCATTACCAACGGCGCGCAGCGCGTGGCCGAGGTCGCCGCGCGCTTCACGCTGGACAGCATGCCCGGCCAGCAGATGAGCATCGACGCTGACCTGAACATGGGCTTGATCGACCAGGCCGAGGCCAAACGCCGGCGCAGCAACCTGGAGAAAGAGGCCAACTTCTACGGCTCGATGGACGGTGCCAGCAAGTTCGTTAAAGGCGACGCCATTGCCGGCATCGTGATCCTGCTCATCAACATCATCGGTGGCCTGGCCATCGGCGTGGCGCAACGCGGCATGCCGTGGATGGAGGCCTTGCAGACCTATACGCTGCTGACCATCGGCGACGGCATCGTGACGCAGATCCCGGCGCTGGTGATCTCGGTGGGCACCGGCATCATCATCACGCGCTCCGCCACCGACGGCCGCCTGTCGGCCGAGGCGCTGAGCCAGATGACGGCCTACCCCAAGACGCTGGCGCTGGTGGGCGTGGCGGCGTTGGCGATGCTGGCGATGCCCGGCATCCCGTGGTGGCCGCCGCTGCTGGTGGCGTCCTTGATGGGGCTGATGGCCTACGCCGCACACAAGCGCCAGCAAACGCAGGACGACAAGCAGGCCCAGGCCGCCGACACCACGGCGCGTGAAGACGACGTCTACGCCACGCTGGGTGTGGACGCGCTGGAGCTCAAGGTCGGGCAGAACCTGATTCCGCTGGCCAACGGCGCCGAAGGCCAGCTGCTCGAGCGCATGGTCGCGTTTCGCAAGCAGTATGCGCAGGAGCTGGGCTTCGTCTGCCCCAAGCTGCACATCCGCGACGACCACAAGCTCGACGCCATCGGCTACCAGATTTGCACCTTCGGCGTGACCATCGCCAGCGGCAACCTGCTGCCCGGGCGCATGCTGGCCATCCACCCCGGCGGCGAGCGCCGCGTGTTGCCCGGCGTGGCCACCAAAGACCCGGCCTACGGCCTGCCGGCGCAGTGGATCGCCAGTGACGACGAGAGCCTGGCGCGTGACGCTGGCTACACCCTGGTCGACCCGGCGACGGTGCTCATCACACACCTGTCGGAAGTTATTCGGCAAAACGCGGCGACGCTCCTGACACGTGCCGAGACCGAACGGCTGCTGGCGCGTTTGCGCCCGGCGCACGCCGGGTTGCTCGACGAAGTCATCCCCACCGTGCTGACCGTGGGCGAGGTCCAGAAGGTGCTGCAAAACCTGTTGCGCGAGAAGGTCTCGATCCGCCACCTGGAGGCTATCGTCGAGGTGCTGGCCGACGCCGGGCGTGGCAACAAAGATGCTGAGCACCTGACCGAACTGGTGCGCCAGCGCCTGGGCACGGTGATCTGCCAGACCCTGGCCAACAAGGCCGGCGAGCTGGTGGTGCTGACGCTGGACCCGGCCATCGAACACCAGCTCGCCACCAGCCTGCGCGCGGTCGACGACAAGAGCACGCTGGTGCTGGAGCCGCGTTTTGCCGAGCAGATGATCGCGCGCATCGCCGCGCAGGTTGAACGCATGATGAAGGGCAACGTGATGCCGGTGCTGCTGACCGCGCCCGAACTGCGCCGCCACCTGCGCCGCGTCACCGAACGTGTCTTGCCGCACCTGTCGGTGGTCTCGATGTCCGAGGTGCCGACGACGGTCAGCCTCAAAGCCTACGGGCTGGTGAGCCTGTGAAAGTCGACGCCCTGGCCCAACTTGGCGCGCAGCTCGCGCGTGGTGCCGGCGCGCTGAGCTTCGCCGACGAAGGCGGCATGGGTGCGCGGCTGACGCTCGGGCAGATCATCAAGGGCCGCGTGCTGCGCAGCTACGAAGGTGGCCGCCACCTGGTCGACTTCGACGGCCAGCAGCGCGTCGTCGACAGTGCCGTGCCCTTGCGCGCCGATGAGGTCTTTCACGGCCGCGTGCTGGCCATCGGCGAGAAGGTGCAGCTGCAGAAGCTGGTCAGCCAGACGCCTGTGCCCGACGCCGCTGGCGTGCCGCCCAAGCCGCGCGACGCCGATCCGACACTTGCCGCTCTCTTTGAGCGTTATCGCGCGCAGGTGCCGCCGGCGCAGCTCGACACTGCCGCGGCGCTGGTGGCGCGTTTGCCGCAGCCGCAGCACGCGGCGCTGGCCGCGCTGGTGCTGGCCAAGCTGGGACTTCCGCTGGAGCCGGCATGGATCCGCGCGCTGCACGCAAGGCTCAACGGCGAGCGGGCCGGCGATGCACAGCAACCCGCCCTGCGCCTGGAGACGGCCGCGCCGCAGCCGGCCTTGCTCGACGCTGCGGTGCAAGCCCTGGCCGTCGCGCTGGCCGGCCTGATGAGCCCGCCGGCGACGTCGCCAGGCACGGCCGCGACGACCTCGGCGCAGCCCTCTGCGTCGCCCGCCTCCGCGCTGGCCGCCGATGGCGCGCCGCCACAGCCACAGAAGCAGCGTGGCCAGTCCCAGCCCGACTTCGGCGCGCGCGACACCGCGCAGCGCATCCTCAACCTGCCCACGCCGGGCGCCGTGGCGCATCGCCTGGGCACGCTGGCGTTGGTGGTCGACGGCCGCTTGCTCGAGCTCGATGTCGCACTCTTCGACGAAGCCCCAGACCCATCACCGGACGACGCGGCGCCCGACCCGATGCGCCACCGTCAGATCGTCATCGCACTGGAAACCGCCGCGCTGGGCCGCGTCGAGGTGCGCGCGCAGATGGTCGGCACGCGCATGCAGTTGACGTTGGCCACGACCTCGAGCGAACAGACGCTCGCCTTGTCGCTGCACAGCCCGCACTTGCGCCAGGCGCTGCAAGCGCTGGATTGGCAGCTCGACAGCCTGAATTACGTGACTCAGCACAGCGAGCCGCGCAGCGGCGCCGTGCACAGCGTGGTCGAGCACATCATCAACCCCGGCAGCGTGAGTCGCATCGTATGAGCAACGAGGGTCTCCCGAGTGCGAATTCCCGCTCGGCGGGACCGCGCGCAGCGCGTAGGGTGCCCCAATGAACCTGCATCCACGCCCCACCCGCGTCGTGGCGCTGCGCTACGGCACCGACGATGCCCTGCCCATGGTGCTGCTCAAAGGCGCCGGGCCGCTGGCCGATCAGTTGCTGCACCAGGCGCGCGGCCAAGAGCCCACGCCCGTGGTGCAGCAGCCCACACTGCTGGACGCGCTGTACCGGCTGCCCGTGGGCGCCGCCATCGGGCCTGAGTTGTTTCAGGCGGTGGCCACCATCCTGGCGCATGTACTGGCCGTCGACGCTCAACACGAAGGAGAACCTCGCCATGGCTGATGCCTTGTCGATCACGGCACTGAGCATGTCCAACGACATGCAGCGCTTGTCCACGCTGAGCCACAACCTGGCCAACGCCACCACGCCGGCGTTTCGCCGCGAGATCGCTTACAGCCGGCCGTTTGTCGAGCACTTGGGCAGCGCGGCGCTGCAGGTCACGCTGCCGCAGTTCCGAAGCAGCATCGACCAGCGGCCCGGCACCTTGCGCCACACCGGCGCACCGCTGGACGTGGCGCTCGAAGGCGCGGGCTGGTTCGAACTGCAAGCCGAAGACGGCGTGGTCTACACGCGCCAGGGTGACTTCCAACTCGACGCACGCGGCCGCCTCGTCAGCCACGGCGGCCTGCCCGTGATGGGCAGCAGCGGCGAGATCACGCTGGGTGGGGGCGCGGTGCGCATCGACACGCAGGGCCGCGTCTTTGAAGACCAGCGTGCGGCCGGGCAACTGCGCGTGCTGAACTTCGACAACCCGCAGGCGCTGGTGCCGGCCGGCGCCGGCCTCTTTCGCGCACCCGAGGCCGCAGCGAGCCCAGTCGAGGCGCCGCGTTTGCGCCAGGGTTACCTTGAGAACGCCAACCTGCAAACGGTGGCCGAAATGGTGCGGCTGATCGAGACCATGCGCCACTTCGAGACCAGCCAGAAGCTGGTGCAAGGCGTCGACGACATCATCGGCCGCGCGATTCGCACGCTCGGCGAATACTGACCAACTCTGGGACACCACCATGCTCGATTCACTCTACATCGCCGCCACGGGCATGCATGCCCAGCAGCTCAACGTCGACACCATCTCCAACAACCTGGCCAACGTCAATACGCTCGGATTCAAGCGCGCGCGTGTGAACTTTGAAGACCTGGTCTACCGCGCGCTGCCCGGCGCGCGGCGCGAGGCCAGCGACACCACGGCGCGGCTGGGCAGCGGCGTCGTCATCGGCAGCGCGGCGCAGATCTTCAGCGGCGGCGACCTGAAGAAAACCGACCAGCCGCTGGACCTGGCCTTGCGCGGCAGCGGCTTCTTCGAGGTCACGCTGCCCGATGGCGGCAGCGCCTACACGCGGGCGGGCAGTTTCCAGATTGACCGCGAGGGCTACCTCGCCACTGCGCAAGGCCATCACCTGAGCCCGGCGATCCAGGTGCCGCCCGACGCCAGCGCCATCACCATCGACGCCAGCGGCGTGGTACGCGCCACGCTGCCCGACGAAGTGCTGCCGGTGGAGCTGGGCCAGCTCGAGCTGGCCAGCTTCGTTAACGCCGGCGGGCTGCGCCCGCTGGGCGACAACCTCTATGCCGCGACGGAACAATCCGGCGAAGCGCAGACCGGCAAGCCCGGTGAGCGCGGGCTGGCGGCGGTGGCACAAGGTTTCGTCGAGACCTCCAACGTCAAGCTGGTCGACGAGTTCGTCAACCTCATCGTGGCTCAGCGCGCCTACGAAGCCAGCGCCAAGGCGATCCAGGCCGCCGACGAAATGCTGGGCATCACCAACAACCTGCGCCGCTGAGCCATGCGCTGGATGCCCGCCTTGCTGCTGCTGGCCTGGTCGATGGTGGCCTGGGCCCAGCCTGCGTCCGCGTCCGACCAAGGCGCGGGCCAGGCGCTGGCGCGCACGCGGCTGCACGACGAGGCAGCTGCGGCGCTCTTCACGCGCTTCGCGGGTTTGGCACAAGGCCTGGAGCTGCGTCCACTGGCCGAAGGCGAGGGCGAGCTGCAAGCGCCGGCGGGCAAACTAACGCTGCAAGCACGTGTACCCGAGGGCGCCATGCTGGCGCGGCGCATGGCCGTCAACGTCGAAGTCAAACTCGACGGGCGCTTCTGGCGTTTGCTGCCGGTGTGGTTTGCAGTGCAGGCCTGGCGCCCGGTGTGGGTG
>JANMMH010000018.1:0-8703 GCA_031373055.1 Rubrivivax sp.
CTGCCGCCACGGCCGCCAGCGCACCTGCGGCGGCGGCGTCGGCGCCACCGACTCGGGCCCGGCCACCGGCGGCCGCGGCACCCCAGCGTGTTGAGATCACTGGCGGGCGCGAGAACGACGCCGACCAGCGCCGCCAGTCCACCGCCGCCAAGATCGTCATCGGCCGCGAAGAGATCGAACGCTTCGGCGACAGCACGGTCGGCGAAGTCTTGAAGCGCCTGCCCGGCGTCACCACGCAAGGCCCGCCTGGCCGTGGCGGGCCGCCGCGCATGCGCGGGCTGGGCGCCGGCTACACGCAGATCCTGATCGACGGCCAACGCGCGCCGCAAGGTTTCTCTGTCGAGTCCTTGACGCCTGAACAACTCGAGCGCATCGAGATCTTCCGCGCGCCTACGGCTGAGACCGGCGCGCGTGCCATCGGCGGCACCATCAACATCGTCACGCGTGAAGGCTTCAAGGTGCGCTTGAACGACGTGCGCATTGGGGCGGGGTATGAAAACGGCAAGATCTCGCCGGGGCTGTCATGGACGCACAACGACAGCATCGACAACTTTATCTACAACCTGTCTGCCTCGATCTTCAACGGCCGGCGCAGGTCGGACAACACGAGCACGACCACCACCGACGAGGACATCACCAGCAGCGCCGTCACGCGCCAGCAAGTGGACCAAGCCAGCAGTGACAGCAACCGCGTCGGCATCAACCTCACCTCGCGCTTGCAGTGGCGCGGCGAAGCCGGCGACATGCTGATGCTGATGCCGGTGCTGTTCACGACCCGGGTCGAGTCCAAGGCGCGCTTTGACCTGAAGCAGCTCATCGGCAGCACGCCGCCGCTGTACGACCTAGGCGACACCGAAAGCGAAAGCCGTTTCACCTCGGCGCGCTTGAACGGCAACTGGCGAACACGCCTGGGCGCGGGCTTTCGGCTGGAATTGAACGGCGGCCTGGCCGACGCGCGCGGCGCCAACCATTCCATCCGCCAAGAGCGCAGCAAGGCAGGCGCCTTGCTGCGCACGATCGACGACGACGGCAGCAACCGCGAGCGCAGCCTCACGCTCAACGCCAAGACGAGCAAGCTCCTCGAAGGCGACCACAGTTTCGTCAGCGGCTTGGAGTTGGAGCGCTTGCAGCGCACCTCCACGCGGCGCAGCCTGCAAAACGGTGTGCCCTTGCTGACCGAGTTTGACGAGACGCTTGAAGCCAGCAGCCGGCGCCTGGCGTTCTTTGCGCAAGACGAGTGGCAGATCAACCCGAATTGGTCGGCCCATGCGGGCCTGCGCTGGGAGGGCATCACGACCCAGGGTGACGCTGGCGACGGCCCTTCGCCCACCAATCACAGCAAAGTGCTAACGCCGCTCTTACACGCCGTCTGGAAGCCCGACCCGAAGACGCGCGACCAGGTGCGCTTCAGCTTGACGCGCAGCTACAAGTCCCCGACGCTGCAAAACCTGATCGCGCGGCCCAACATCTCCAGCCGCTACCCGGCCAGTGGCGCCAACATTCCCACCAGCCCCGACCGCGCCGGCAACCCACTCTTGCAGCCTGAGCTGGCGCGTGGCATCGACGTCGCGTTCGAGCGTTATCTCAGCGAAGGCGGTGTTCTCAGCGCCAACGTCTTTGTGCGCCGCTTGAACGACTACATCCGCAACGTGACGGCGCTGGAAACGGTGAGCTGGAGCGCGCAGAAGCGTTATGTCTCGCGGCCGCAAAACATCGGCGACGCCACCACGCAGGGCATCGAGCTGGAAGCGAAATTCCGGCTCGACCAAGTCTTCAGCGATGGCCCGCGCACGGAGGTGCGCTCCAACCTGAGCCTGTACCGCTCGCGCGTTGACACCGTGCCTGGGCCCGACAACCGGCTCGACCAACAGCCCCACGCCACCGCCAACCTCGGCTTTGACCACCGCTTTCGCGGCACGCCGCTCACGTTGGGTGCCAGCGTGAACTGGACGCCGGGCTACCGCACGCAGGTGTCGGAGTCGCAGGCGGTGACGGCGGGCACCAAGCGCCAGTTCGACGCCTACGGGTTGTGGGTCGTCAACCCGGCCATGCAGCTGCGTTTGAACGTTAGCAACATCGCGCCGCAGGACTACCTGTCCAGCAACACGCTGGAGGTGGGCAACTTGCGCGAGCGCTCGAGCACCTTGGCCACGACCAACGTCAATTGGCGCATGGCGCTGGAGCTCAAGCTGTAGACGATGCGGCGCGGGGCGCCGCGCGTTCAGTGGATGACGCGCTCTTCGGGGGCGACGAAGAGTTCGTCAAGCACCAGCGCGTCGGGCTCGCGGCCCAGGCTCCAGAAGACCATCAGCACAATGATCTTCATGTCGTCCAGCTCCATGGGGCCGCTGCCCACGGCCATGGCGCGGTCAAGCACCATTTCGCGCATGGGTGGCGGCAAGACGCCGGCCGATTCGAGGAAGGCCACGAAGCCGATGCATTCGGTGCCCATCAGTTCCTGCTCGGCCTCGCTGTAGACGCGCATGCTCGACGTGGGCGCGTCGTCACCGCAGGCCTGGGCCGTGCTGGCCAGGCCGTCGAGCCACTTCAGCGCTTCCTGGATCTCGTCAGACTCAAAGCCCACGGCGCTTAGCTTGCGCGTTAGCTGGTGGAAGTCAGGACAGGCGTCCGGACGCCAATAGTTCTCGTAGAGGTAGACGAGCACATCAAACATGCGGGCCACTATACCCGAGCGAATGGGGCCTTCGAGGCCAGCGCTGGGGCCGGTTTGGCGGTCTGTTCTGAGGGCCGTTCACGGTTCGCTTTTGCGCCCAGAACTGCGGCCACTTGGTCAGCCTACAAAGCGCCTTTGATACAGCCCGCCAGGCAGCCGTGCCACCTGGTTTTGCAGCTCAAGTTCGAGCAGCCGCGCTGACAACTCGGCGACGCCGTAGCCGGTGCGCGCCATCAGCGCGTCGATGGTCTGTGGGTCGCCGCCCAGGGCTTCAAGCAAAGGGTCGCTCGTCGTCTGGGCAGTCGGCGCGGCCACGCGTGCCGGCGTATGGCTGCCACGCAGGTCATCGATGATTTCCTGCGCCGTCTCGACCAGCATTGCGCCTTGGCGGATCAGCGCATGGCAGCCGCGCGCATGTTCGCTGCCAATCGAGCCCGGCACGGCGTAGACCTCACGCCCGGCCTCACTGGCCAACCGCGCGGTGATCAGCGAGCCCGAACGCAGCGCAGCTTCCACCACCAGCGTGCCGCGCGCGAGGCCCGCGATGATGCGGTTGCGCTGCGGAAAGTTCTCGGGCAAGGCGGGCGTCCCGGGCGCGAATTCGCTCACCATCGCGCCGCGTTTGACGATGCGCTGCGCCAGTGCGCGATGGCGGCTGGGGTAGACGCGGTCGAGGCCCGTGCCGACCACGGCAATGGTGCCGCCGCCGGCTGAGGCCAGCGCGCCTTCGTGCGCCGCCGCGTCGATGCCTAAGGCCAGACCCGATACCACAAGGTAGCCGGCCTCCGCCAGCGCCTGCGCGAAGGCACGCGCGTGGTCCAGGCCTTGCGCGCTGGCATGGCGGCTGCCGACCACGGCCACCGACTCGGCCTTCAGCGCGGCCAGATCACCCTGCACGTAGAGCAACAGCGGCGGGTCAGGTGAGTGCAGCAGCTGGGGCGGGTACTCGTCGCAACCCAGCGTGATGACGCTGCGCTGCTCGCTGCCTGCCCACCAGGCCAGCGCAGCGGCCAATCTGGTCGCGAAGGCGGCGGGCTCGCGCGCAAGGGCCTGCGTGATGGTCGGACCGGCGAGATCGTGCAGTTCGGCGCTGCTCGCCGACAAGACACGTTCGGGGCTGCCATAGGCGGTGAGCAAAGTACGTGCGCTGTCGCGGCCGACCCCAGGTGTTTCCAGCAGCCGCAACCAGACGGCAAACTCGCCGCGCTCCAGCACCGTGCAGGCCCGGCGTTGGCCGCTCAGGGCTGCGTGAAGCGGTCGCCCGCCTGCACGGGCTCTTTCACCTGCAAGATGAGCGCGTAAGACACGCGCTCGAAGACGCGAAAGACGAAGAGTAGGCCATGGCGCTCATCAGGCAGCAGCATAGGCTGGCGCGGCGTCACGGTGCTGTCCACAGCCGTCGTGCCGGCGCGCCACAGGGCCAGCACATGGCCGCGCTCCAGGCCATCTTTGCTGCCACGACTCAAAGCCACGATCTGGTTCTGGCCGGCGGTGAGCGCATCGCCGTAGAGCGAGACGATGCGGCCCGACACCGGCGCGTTCGGCGCGCGCGGCGCAAAGGCCGCCAGGTCTTGCTGCGGAACCGGCGAGAGGCGGTCGCCAATGCCGGCTTCCAGCCGCGCGCTGCTCACCGTGAAGGTGGAGGGCACGACCATGCCCGCAGGCACAACAGCGCCGCTGCGCGTCTGGCCTTCGCGCACATGCTGCGCTGTGCCGACGTAGACGCCTTCGTAGCCCAGCACTTCGCGGGTGTCGGGGTCGAACAAAGGCTTGGGCTCGCGGAAGAGGCGGAAGTCGCGTGCGCCGGCGAGTTCACCGCGCACGTAGGCGGTTTCGCCGCGCGAGACCATGACGCGGCCTTCTTGCGTGGCCACGATGCGCGGTGAGTTGGCCATCTCGCCGGCGTTGAAGACCACGGCTTCGTTGAGGAAGGGGCCGATCAGGTGCAGCGGGATCGAGGCAATGGCGCCGTTGTCGAGCAGCTCGCTGCGCACGCGCGGCGACAGCTTGACGGTGTTGCTGGGCATCTGGCCCGCCGGCGCGCCTACGCGCAGCCGTGCGCGACCGCCGGATTTGTCGAGCACCAGCACCTGGCCGGGGTAGATGAGGTGAGGGTTGCGGATCTCTTGCAGGTTCATGCCCCACAGCTCGGGCCAGCGCCAGGGGCTGGTGAGGAAGAGCTTGGAGATGTCCCACAGGGTGTCGCCACGCTGCACCGTGTGCGAGTCCGGTGCGTTCGGCGCCAGCTCCGACAGCGCGACACCGGATTGCGCGACCTGCTGCGCGGTGCCGCGCTGTTGCGAGCTGATCGGGAACTTGGGCTCGGCGGCCGCGGCCGTTCCTGCGCCCGCAGACCACAGGGCCGCGCCGGCAAGCGCACCCGCAAGCACGGCAGCGAGCGGCAGGCCCGGCGAGATTTTGGTGGCGCGGCGGCGGCGTTCGCTTGGCTTCATGGAGCGGGTCTCCCGGGAATCGATTCGGCATCGCGTGCGATGCCACAATATGGGCCCGCGCCATGCACCGATATTGGCCACGGGACGGGCGCCACACACTTCATACAGCGTCACAGATTCTGCCCGTAAACCCTTGATACCGCAATGAAACTGTCGGTGCCGCACGTTCCGAAAACGCCTGCGAACAGGCCCGTTCGTTGCGCTTCATCCACAGCTGTTTCGTGGTGTTGCGAACGCCGCCAACGTCGCCCGTTCCGCCTTGTCTCGCTTTGTCTGCCATGGCCCTGTTGACCATCCTGCGTTACCCCGACCCGCGCCTGCACACGGTAGCTTCACCCGTGGTGGCGGTGGATGCGCGCATCCGCACCCTGGTCGCCGACATGCTGGAGACCATGTACAGCGCCGACGGCGTGGGCCTGGCCGCCACACAGGTCGACGTGCACGAGCGGGTGATCGTGATGGACACGTCGGAGCAGCGCGACGAGCCGCTGGTGCTCATCAATCCTGAGATCACGGCGCGCAGCGACGAGATGAGCGTCGTCGAAGAAGGCTGCCTCTCGGTGCCCACGGTCTACGACAAGGTGACACGTCACGCGCGTGTCAGCGTGCGTGCACTCAACCGCGACGGGCACGTCTTCGAGTTCGACGCCGAAGGCCTGCTGGCGGTGTGCGTACAGCACGAGATGGACCACCTGCTGGGCCGCGTTTTCGTCGAGTACCTGAGCTCGCTCAAGCGCGACCGTATCCGCACGCGCATGCTGAAGAAAGCGCGCGAGACGGCGTGATGGCGGCTGGCATGAAGGTCGCCGCTTGAACGTTGCCTTCGCCGGTACACCCGAATTTGCGCGTGCCGCGCTGGCGGCCATTCACGCCGCCGGGCACCAGCTGCCGTTGGTGCTTACTCAACCTGATCGTCCGTCGGGTCGTGGCCTGAAGCTTTTGCCGTCGCCGGTGAAGGCCTACGCCACCCTGCACGACCTGGCGCTGGCGCAGCCACGCAGCCTGCGCCTGGACGGCAAATTTCCGGCCGACGCGCAGGCCGTGCAAGCGCAGTTGATGCAGGCCGCGCCCGACGTGATGGTGGTCGCCGCCTACGGCTTGATCCTGCCGCAATGGGTGCTGTCGCTGCCGCGCCTGGGCTGCCTGAACATCCACGCCTCGCTGCTGCCGCGCTGGCGTGGCGCTGCGCCGATCCACCGCGCCATCGAGGCCGGTGACCATGAGACCGGCATCACCATCATGCAAATGGACGCTGGCCTTGACACCGGGCCGATGCTGCGTTGGCAGGCCGAGCCCGTCAGCGCCACCGACACCACGGGCAGCCTGCACGACCGCCTGGCCGAGCTGGGCGCGCGTCTCATCGTGCAGGCGCTGGCCGACGCGCAGGCCGGCACGCTGACCCCGCAGCCCCAGCCGCACGACGGCGTGAGCTACGCGCACAAGGTCGACAAAGTGCAGGCCCAGCTCGACTGGGCGCGGCCGGCCGCTCGGCTCGAACACCAGGTGCGCGCCTTCAACCCGGCGCCGGGCGCGACGTTTGTGCATGGCGACGCGGTGCTAAAGCTGTGGCGCGCGCAGTGCCTGGCCGATAGCCACGCAGCGCCGGGAACACTGCTGCAACCCGGCCCCGGCCGCATCGCCGTGGCATGCGGCGGCGGCGCGCTGGAGTTGCTGGAATTGCAAGCTCCGGGCGGCAAACGGCTGGCGGCGGATGTCTTCCTCCGCGCCTACCCCATGCAGCCAGGCACGCTGCTGCCTGGTTGAGGACGAACAAGACTCAAGTTCGCGCGCCAAGGCACCGATAACAGGTCGATGTTCCGCGCCCGCACCCCCATGCCAAGCCTGCCCCTCCTCCTGGCCCTGCTCACGCTGGGGCTGGCCGGCTGCGACCAACTTGGCATCGAAGCCGCCAGTGCCGTGGCGGCCAAGCGCGAAGCTGAAGGCAAAGCCGTAGGTGGCGCCTGCCGGCATGCCGGCCGCGCCATCGAAGACTGCTACGGTCTGAACAAGAAGGCCGACAAAGGCGCAGTGTTCGCGGGTTGGCGCGAGATGAACGACTACATGCGCGAAAACAAGATCGAGGCCATGACCCCCCAGCCCGGCAGCGACCAGGCCGGCAGCGCGGGCGCGCCCGAGGCGGACCACAAGCCGGCCGACAAGGCCGCGGCCAAGGCCGGCGACAAGCCCGCCGCCCCCGAGCGCGTGGCCAAGAAGTAGACGCTGTGCGCGCGGCCGCGCCGCGCTGACGACGTTTCATCGCCGGCGCAGGCAGAGCGTCGCAAGCCACTTGGCGCCCCGCGCCACCCCGCGCACAGTTGCGTCCACACCCAGACCAGGACGCTGCCATGACCACCCCACGCTCGCTCACGCTCATCACGTTCTTCCCGCCATTGCTGCTGCTGGCGGCCTTCGTCTTTGCCGCACCAACGGCCATGGCCGCGACCACCGGCTCGGGCCGGGTGATTACCGAAGCGCGCACGGTCAGCGACTTCAACGCCATCACCATGAAGGGCTCGATGCAGCTGGTGCTGCGCCAAACCGGCCGCGAGTCGCTGAGCATCACTGCCGACGACAACATCCTGCCGCTGATCGAAACCAAGGTGGACGCCGACGGCGGCGAGCGCACGCTGCATGTCGATTTCAAGCGCGGAGTGTCGATCGGCCGGCACAGCACGATCAAGGTCGTGGTCGAGGTCATCAAGTTGAACGCGGTGTCCAACTACGGTGCTGGCGACATCCGCATCGACGCCCTGCAGAGCCCTACGCTGAAACTGGCGATGTTGGGCTCGGGCGATGTCAACGCGCGTGGGCTTGTGCTCGACGTGCTGAACGTGCGCATTGCCGGCAGTGGCGACGTGCACGGCGAAGGCAGCGCCAAGCAGGTGTCGTTGAGCATCGCCGGCAGCGGTGACGCGTCGCTGGCCGGCGTGGTGGCCAGCGAGGTCAACGTCAACATCGCCGGCAGTGGTGACGCCGCCGTGCACGCGACCAAGTCGCTGACCGTGAAGGTCATGGGCAGCGGTGATGTGCAATACCGCGGCGGCGCCACCGAGGTCCACAAGATGGTGATGGGCAGCGGCACCGTCAAGCCGATGAAGTAGCGCGCTTGCTGCCGGACCGGCGCGCCACGCAGCGCAGGCCCGATGGGACAATGTGGCCATGCAGGCATGGCTCGCTAACGCTCAAGCTACATGGCGCCACGCCGAGTTCCGCCGTGGCGCCATCGACATGGCTGGCGTCTGCCCCGGCATCGCCGCCTGGGGCCTGGTCACCGGCGTGGCCATGGTCAAAAGTGGCATCACGCTGCCCATGGCGGTGTTCATGTCGCTGGTGGTCTTTGCCGGCAGCGCGCAGCTGGCGACCTTGCCGCTTTTGGCCGCCGGCGCGCCGGCCTGGCTGATCTGGGCCACCGCCGCGTGTGTGAACCTGCGCTTCGTCATCTTCAGCGCGCATTGGCGGCCGTATTGGCGTGAGCTGCCACGCCGGCGGCGTGTGCTGCTGGCCTACCTGACGGCCGACTTGAGCTACGTGCTCTTCATGCGCCGCTTTCCCGATCCCACGCCAACGCCTGCGCAA
>JANMMH010000022.1:0-7019 GCA_031373055.1 Rubrivivax sp.
GGGCTGCCAGTCGACGCCCACCGTTCGCATGGCCATGCCGTCTTGGGCGAAGCCAATGCTCGCGCCGCAGGCCACGCACAGTGTGTTGTCGAAATAAACAGCGCCTGCGCACTGGGGGCATTGAAATCGAACCATGGGGGAGGTGGCGTACTGTTCCGGCGGCTGGCAGCTGAGCCGGGCATGAAAGGCGATCAGGATGTAGCGACTTGGCCGCTTCAGCTTCACTGTAGCCAGATCGAAACATCTCACGCGTAGGAATGGGCTGACTTCACTGCCAGTCTGGACGCCGTGTCCAAACTGTTTGGCAGCGACCGTCCATTGCGGTAGGAAAGCTCCTACACGCCCCAAGCCTTCGGGCCTAGCGTTGCCGCCAACCGTGGCCGATAGAGTCGCCGTTCGTTCATTCACACACCCCATGGACTCATGAACCCGAGCTTGCAACACCCACGCCCCGCGCTGCGACTGACAGGCGCCGAGCCCTTGCGTGCCATCGCCGAATACGCCTCGAACCTGTTCACCACGCACGACGATATGCCCCGGGGCGATGGCCATACGGTGGTCTTGTTTCCGGGCTTGGCCTCAGACGCCAAGGCCTTGGGCCCGCTGCGTCGCGAATGCCAGCGTTTGGGCTATCAAACCGTGGATTGGGGCCGCGGACTCAACCGAGGACCCGTCGGCGACGTGCAGGCCTGGCTCGACCATCTGAGCGCAGACATCTCCGCGTTGATCGAGCAAGATGCCTACGCCCGACCGGCCTCGCTGGTCGGTTGGAGCCTTGGCGGCATCTACGCGCGTGAAGTTGCCAAGCGACTGCACAGCTCAGTGCGCCAGGTGATCACGCTGGGCACCCCCTTCAATGCCCGCACCGACCACAGCCGCGTGGGTTGGTTGTATGAGCTGCTCAGTGGTCAGACCACGCACATGGACGACGAGCTGCGCGCGCGCTTGGCTCGCGCGCCGGCGCAGCCAACGACATCGATCTACAGCCGCAGCGACGGCGTGGTGGCCTGGCAGACCTGTACCCACGAGAGCTCGCGCCCGGACGTCGACGACATCGAAGTCTCTGGCAGCCATCTGGGCATGGGCTGGAACCCCGCCATCCTGCGTGTCGTGGCCCAGCGCTTGGCCCGGCCCGTGGCCACGGTGCCCTCGCCGCGCCGGCCTGCCACCACGGCCACGTCCCGAATGTGACCGGCCGCGTTGCGATGTACGGTGCCATCGTGAAGCGCGCCGCCCAGGGGTTCTTTGAGGACCGCGGCCCGAGCATGGGCGCAGCACTGGCGTACTACACACTCTTTTCGCTGGCGCCGCTGCTGCTGATCGTGTTGGCGGTGGTCGGCGCGGTGTTCGGTGGCGACGCCGCCCGCGGCCAAATCATGGGGCAGATCTCGGGACTGGTTGGCGTGCAGGCGGCCGGTGCGATCGAGATGATGATCGCCAGTGCCAATCAACCCGCCGACGGCTGGATCGCCGGTGCGGTCGGCATCGCATTGATGCTCGTGGGCGCGACCACGGTCTTCGGCGAATTGCAGTCCTCGCTGGACCAGATCTGGCGCGCACCAGCACCAGCCCCTTCCAGCGGACTATGGGCGCTGCTGCGCTCGCGGCTGCTCTCGTTCGGGCTGATCCTGGGCGTGGGTTTCCTTCTCATCGTGTCGCTCGTCGTCAGTGCTGGCCTGGCTGCATTCAGCGCCTGGTGGTCGCCCTGGTTCGACACCTGGAAGGTGGTCGGCATCGTGCTGGACCTTGTCATCAATTTCATCTTGTTGAGCGCGCTCTTCGCGATGATCTACAAGTGGATGCCGCGCGTGCGCGTGGCCTTGCGCGACGTGCTGGTTGGCGCGGCCTGCACCGCGCTGCTTTTCATGCTGGGCCGTGCCTTGATCGCTTGGTACATCGGCATGGGCAGCGTGGCCTCGGCCTTCGGCGCGGCCGGCTCGGTGGTGGTGGTGATGGTCTGGATCTTCTACTCGGCGCAGATCTTTCTCATCGGCGCCGAATTCACCTGGGCTTACGCGCACATACTGGGTTCGCGCCGCCCGCCAGCAATACCGGGCGCCGCGCCATCCATGACGACGACGATCGGTCCAGCACCCGTGTCGGTGCAAACCAAATAAGTCAATCAGGAGGGGCTTGGCATGATCTTGGCCTTTTATGAACGCGCAAGCCGCGTCCGGTATGCGTTCGCGCTGGTGGTGGTGGCCGCGGGCGTCTTGCTGACGCTCAACGAGCTGTCGTACAAGAACTCGCGGCAGACCTTGCGCAACACCATCGCACTGACCGACGCGCGCATCACCGCGCAGCGCACGCTGCAGCTGATCACGGACGCCGAGCTTGCCGTGCGCGCGCGCATCACCGACGGCGGCCAGGCGCACATCGAGGCCTTCCGTGCCGCGCAGCGGGAGCTGCCGGCGGCAACCGAGGCGACGTTCAAGCTCATCGCCGAAGTCGACCCCGAAGGCAGCATCGATGTGCAGGGCTTGCGCAAGCAACTGGCTGAACGCGTGAGCGCGCTTGACCGTACCGTGGCGCTGGTCGAGGCCGACCAGGTCGACGCGGCACGCGCGCTGGCTGCGAACGAGGTCGGCGGGCAACGCGCCAGCACCTCACGCATTGCCATGGAGCAATTGCTCGCACAGGCCACCGCGCGCCAACAAGTCGCACGCGTGAGCGTCTATGACGCCATGAGCGTCAGCCGCTGGTTGGTGCATGGCTTGACGCTGCTCGTGGCCTTGGGCCTGTATGTCTTCATGCGCCAGGTCGCGCGCCTGGACGAGGCCCGACGGCGCGAACAGCAACGTCTCGAAACGCAGGTGGTCGAGCGCACGAGCGAACTGAGTGAGCTGGCGTCCTACCTTATGAGCACGCGCGAAGACGAGCGCGGGCGCCTGGCCCGTGAGCTGCACGACGAGCTGGGCTCCTTGCTCTCCACCATCAAGCTCGACCTGGTGCGCGCGCGGCGTGTCGATGGCCTGCCCTCCATCGCGCTGGAGCGGCTGGTGTCGATCGACAAGCGGCTCAACGACGGCCTGGCGATCAAGCGCCGCATCATTGAAAACCTACGCCCTTCAGCGCTGGACCACCTCGGCCTGGCTGAGAGTTTGTCGCTCTTGTGCCGTGACAGCGCCGAGGCGCTGGGCGTGCCCGTGCGCGAAAAACTCGAAGCCTTTTCGATGGCCCGTGATCGCGAGTTGACGGCTTACCGCCTGGTGCAAGAAGCGCTGACGAACGTGGCCAAGTACGCCCAGGCCACTGAGGTGGTCGTGAGCCTTCGTCGTGATGGCGATGAGGCCGTGCTTGAGGTTCGGGACAACGGCCGCGGCTTCGACCCGACTCAGTTGGCTGTGGGCCAACACGGCCTGGCTGGCATGCGCCTGCGCGTAGAGGCCCATGGCGGCAGTTTCAGCGTGCAGTCGGCGCCGGGCCGTGGCACGCGGGTGCAAGCGCGGATGGGCGCGCTGCCGCGCGAAACCGAGCCCAGCGATCAGGGCTGAATGCGACCGAGCACAGCGGCGGACGCCGCCGACGACGCCACACCCCGCGCTGCCATAAAGCCACGCGCCCACAGCCGCTCGGACGCGAAGTCCAGCGCGCGGTGCTCGGCGCAGATGTCAAACAGTGTCTGCATCTGGCCAATGCGTGCGAGCTCGGCGATCGGGTAGGCGCAAAAGACCTTCGCGCCAAAGGCGCCGACCAGGCGATCGACGAGTGCTTCAAACGCGACGGCGTCGTCCTTGTGCCCAGCCGCGAGCAGCGTGGGCGCGGGGTCGCCCACCGTGCGCGCACGCCGTGCACCGTTGTGGCCTGCGGGGGCCAGCATGGCGGCCAGCATGTCGTGCGCCTGAGCCAGGTCAATCCGCCCGTCGCGCTGCATCGCTCCCAGGGCCTCGTGGGTGTCGATGCTCCGGTAGCTGCCAAGCTGACCGGGCCGCGCTTGCGGGTGCAGGCCCAGCGCGCGCAAGCGCTGCTCGACCGCGTGCCGGTGCGGCGCGCGAAGCAGCACCGTGCAGGACTCGCCCTCGCGCAGGCTCGCAGCGATGAAGTCGCACGCTGCATCGGCCGGGTAGGCCTGGTCATAGAAGTGAACGGCGTGTGCACAGGCTGGCGTGCTCGCGCCGGCGTCCAGCGATAGATCCTGCATGGTGTCAACTTTAGTTGTCTCGTCGTTCCTTGTATGTGTGCCAACACACGCTCACGTAGGACGACGCTCACATCGAGTAACGGCCCCAGCCGATGGCTCTCGACACTGGCCGCCGCGATCATGAGGCATGCGCCCTCGACACAACCAACTGCTGGCTGCCTTGCCGGACCTCGACTGGGCGCTCTGGCAGCCGCACCTCGAAGCCGTCGAGTTGACGTACGGTCAGGTGCTGTTCGAATCCGGCGCCACGCCCGCTTGGATACTCTTCCCAACCACTGCCGTGGTGTCGCTGTCGTACCTGACGCGCGACGGCGCCAGCGCCGAGTTCGCAGTCGTCGGCAACGAAGGTGTGGTCGGTATTTCGCTGATCATGGGCGGCAATGCGATGCCCGGGCGTGCCCTCGTGCAATGCGCCGGGCACGGCTATCGTCTCGGAGCGCACTGGGTGCAAGCTGCGGTCGAGCGCGGCGGCGCGGCGCTGAACCTGCTGCTGCGCTACACCCAGTCGCTGATCGTGCAGACGGCGCAGACAGCGGTTTGCAATCGCCATCACTCGATTGCGCAACAGGTCAGTCGCCGCTTGCTGATGGCACTGGACCGTTCGAGCTCGTATGAGATCGCCATGACGCAGGAAGCGGTGGCCCAGTTGCTTGGTGTGCGTCGCGAAGGCGTCACCGCCGTGGCGCAAATGTTGCAGCAAGCCGGCGTTATCCGCTACCGCCGTGGCCACATCGAGGTGCTTGACCGCCAGCACTTGGAACAGCACAGCTGCGAGTGTTATGCGGCAACAAAGAAGGAGCACCAGCGCTTGTTTCCGAGGCCTATGGCCATACCGCTTTCGCTGGCGGCGTGACCCATGCTTGACGCCGAGCCGCCCGTGCTTGCACCGGCGCCCGAAGACGCGCCGGCGTTGATGCACACGCCCATCAATGTGCGCAGTGCCTCACTCGCGGTGTTGGCGGTGCTCGCCAGTTTGTACGTGCTGCACTGGGCTTCGGCCGTATTCATTCCGCTGCTGCTGGGCCTGACCTTCAGCTACGCCTTGACGCCGATGGTCAATCGTCTGGTGCGCCTGCGTCTGCCACGCGCGCTGGCCGCAGCGTTGCTCTTGGTCGGCATCGTCGCCGGCACGGGATCGATCGCCTGGTCGCTCAGTGACGACGCCACAACCATGATCCAGGGCCTGCCTGAGGTTGCACAAAAGCTGCGCCGCGGCATCAATAGCCAGCGCGGCCAAGGCCCTCCGAGCACGATGGAACAAGTGCAAAAGGCGGCCGCCGAAATCCAGGGTGCGGCTGAAGACGGCGCCAGCCCAGCGCCCGCTCGCAACGTCACCAAAGTGCAGATCGAGCAGCCCAAGTTCAACATCAAAGACTACCTTTGGACGGGAACTCTCGGCCTCATGGGCGTGGCCGGACAGACCATGGTGGTGCTCTTCCTGACCTTTTTCTTGCTCGCCTCGGGCGACACCTTTCGGCGCAAGATGGCCAAGATCGCTGGGCCCACGTTCGGCCAGAAGCGGCTCACGGTGCAGGCGCTGGATGAAATCGACTCGCAAATCCAGCGCTACCTGGTGGTCCAGGTCTTCACCAGCGCCTTGGTCGGCGTGGCCACCTGGCTGGTGTTCTGGTGGATCGGCGTCGAGCACGCCGGCGTGTGGGGCGTGGCCAGCTTCGTACTCAACTTTGTGCCCTACTTCGGCAACATCGTCGTCACCGGGGCCTCGGCCGTTTTGGGCTTCGTGCAATTCGGCAGCTTCGAGATGGCCGCGCTCGTTGCGGGCGCCACGCTCTTCATCAACAGCATCGAGGGCTACATCCTGACGCCCTGGCTGACCAGCCGGGCCAGCCGCATGAACCCGGTGGCCGTATTTGTCGGCGTGCTGGCCTGGGGTTGGTTGTGGGGGCTGTGGGGCCTGTTCCTGGGCGTGCCGATCATGATGGCCATCAAGGCCGTGTGCGACCGTGTCGATGACCTCAAGCCGGTGGGCGAGTTGCTCGGCGATTGAGCGGCACCAGGCTCGCAGCCACGCTCGCCTGCAAAGCTGCCGTAGGACAGCGGCGGCGCCCTCAGGGGAGCGTGGCTGACAAGCTGGCGTGGCCTTGGCCGGCTGCGTCGGCGCGCTGAGCGCCGCAGACTGCGCGCAAGCGCAGCGGGTGCTGCGGCCTGGAGATGGTGATGGAAACGTTGATGCCCATGCCGGTCGTGCCTGTGGAGATACCAGCGCCGGTGTTCGAAGTTCGCTACATGTCCTTGTTCCTGCCCGGCCGTGGCGTTGCCTTCCCCTGCGACGCCAAAGGTGCGGTCAACCTCGACGCGCTGAGCGAGCGCGCGCGCGACAACTATCTCTTCGCACGCGCGATGGTCGGGCGCGAAACCGCCGCACCGCTGGTGTGCCGCAGTGCGTTGACGCCTGGTTGAGGCCCATCATCTGCACCTCGCGCGTGCCCACGACTACACCGCCGCCTCCACCATCATCTGCACCCGCTGCTGCCCGTTCCATTCGTCCAGCGCCAGCCGGTAGGCCAGCCGCACCGTCGCGGGCAGCGGCTCGGTGTGGCCGAACCAAATGGCGTCGCGCTGCGCACCGGCGTGCTGCACACGCAGCTTGAGGTGCTTCTCGCCGACCAGGCGCTGTTGCAGGATCTTCACTTCGTCGAAGAACACCGGCGCCTCAAAGCCCTGGCCCCAGACCTGCGCCTCCAGCAGCGCCACGGTCTTGGCGTTGAACCACTGCACGTCGAGCGCACCGTCGGTGCGCAGGGTGCGCGTCAGCGTCGCAGCGTCCAGCGTTTCGGCGGCGACCTTTTGCAGCGCCGCGCTGAAGGCTGCAAAGCCGTCGCCCGTCAACGTGCAGCCCGCCGCCATGGCGTGGCCG
>JANMMH010000037.1:0-2433 GCA_031373055.1 Rubrivivax sp.
TGCATCGCCAGTTCACGCGTGGGTGTCAGCACCAGGACGCGCGGGCCGCTGCTGCTGCCCTTGTCACGCTTCACACCGCTGGCCTGGGCGGCTGCTCGCGCGGCCAGCACCCGCGTCAATGCGGGCAGGATGAAGCTCGCCGTCTTGCCGCTGCCGGTGCGGCTGCTGACCATCAGGTCGCGGCCGGCGAGTCCCGGCGGAATGGCCTGCTATTGCACCGAGGTTGCCTCGGTGTTGCCGGCGTCTTTGAGGGCTTGTTGCAACGCGCTGTGCAGGCCCAGGGATTCGAAACTCATTTTCTCTACCTTCAAGATATCAACGCGCTACGGTCAGGCTAAGGCCCGAGCACAAGCACGCCGGCGGTGAACCCGAGAGGGCACCGTCAGGGACAAGTCGCATCAATTCGAGATGCACCACGTGAGAACCACGGGTACTCGCAGATCAGGGCGACGGCATCGCCGCCGACCACTGTTGCGTTGCACGGCGGGGCCGTGTCTCGCGGCTGGTGAAGGGCTCACCAGCGAAGGTCGAAGGGGATGAACGAACGGCTTCACGAAGAAGCCGTGGCGGCATTCTAGCCGCAGTTCGGGTTTTCACCGAGCGCGCAGTGTGGCGTGTGTTGTGCGCACCCATACTGCGGCGCATGCCCAAGCCTCAAAACATCACCGTCGCAGCCCTGTGGAAGCTGCAACGTCTGAGCGGCCTGGCACTGGCGCCTAACGGTCAACATGCACTGACCACCGTCACCACGCCGTCGATGCACGACAACCGCAGCCGCACGCAGCTGTGGCTGCTGCCCACCAATGGCGGCAAGCCACGCGCGCTGACCACCTGTGGCGACAAAGACGGCCAAGGCGCGTGGTCGCCGCAGGGCGAGCGCATCGCCTTCGTCGCCAAACGCGAGCAAGGCGGCGTCGCCGACACCACGCCACAGCTCTACGTCATTGCCAGCGACGGCGGCGAAGCCAAACGCGCGAGCAACTTCGCCCATGGCGTCGAAGCCTTTCGCTGGATGCCTGACGGCCAGCATGTAATCTTCATCGCCTGGACCTGGCCCGATGTCCAAGGCGCGGCGGCGCAGAGCAAGGCGTATCAGGCCTTTGTCGACCGCAAAGAAAGCGGCTACACCACCAGTGAGGGCCAGTACCGCCACTTCGACCACAACTTGCCGCAAGACCGCGTGCCACAACTCTGGCGACTGAAACTGGCCACGGGGCGGGCTAACAATCTACTCGAAGGCACAGACTACGAGCTGCCGCGTGACGAGCCCGGCCTGGCGCATTTCGACATCAGCCCCGACGGCCGCCACCTTGTCTTCTGCGCCGACCTGGCCACGCCGAAGATGGCTGGCCAGCCGCTGAGCCTGGTGGAGCTCGACTTGCGCAGCGGTCGCTTCACGACCCTGGCGTCCGATGCGCACTGGGATGTCACCGGCCCCCGCTACAGCCCCGACGGTGTGCAGATCGCCGCAGTGGCCAGCGAAGTCGGTCGTCACCACATGGCGCTGGGCCAGCTAACGTTCATCACACGCGGCAAGCGCTGGGACGGACAGGCGGTGCCCTGGGCCTTGGACGTGAACACGCCGCTGCGCTGGACGACCGACGGCCAACGCGTGCTCTTCACCGCCGAAGAGCGTGGCCGCTGCCACGCCTGGGCTTATGAACCTGTCGACAAGCACTTCACCAAGGTCGTTGAAGGCGGGTGGGTGCAGGCGCTGGACGTCGCCGGCGACACGCTGGTGACCCTGGCCGACAGCGCCATGCACCCGGCGCAGGTTCATGCGTTTGACGCCCATGGCACGCGCCGCATCGAGCAGTTCAACGACGACTTGTTGAAAAACGTGAAGCTCGGCGAACTGCGGGAAGTCAGCGTCACTGGCGCGTTAGGCGGCGCCGTGCAGATGTGGCTGGTGCTGCCGCCCAAGTTCAAGCCGACGAAAAAGTACCCCGTGCTGCACGTCATCCACGGCGGCCCGTACGCGGCCTTCGGCGACACCTTCTCCTACCGCTGGAACGCCCACCTGATGGCGGCGCAAGGCTATGTGGTAGCGCAGGTCAACTTCCACGGATCCAGCGGTTTCGGGTTCGACTTTCGCGCCAGCATCACCGGTCGGCTGGGCGCCTTGGAGACGCAGGACATCCAGGCCGGCACCGATTGGCTCTTGGCCCAACCCTGGGTCGACGCCAGCCGCGTTTTTGCGGGCGGTGGCAGCTACGGCGGCTACATGGTGGCCTGGCTCAACGGGCAATGGCCTGCCTGGCCGCAGGGCCCCATCCGCGCCTATGTGTGCCACGCCGGGGTCTTCGACCGCGTAGCGACCTGGAGTGCCGACTCCTACACCCAGCGCCACCGCGACCTCGGCGCCACCTACTGGGCCAACCCGGCCAAGGTGCAGGCGCAAAGCCCGGTGGCCTTTGCGGCGCACATGAACAC
>JANMMH010000046.1:0-1655 GCA_031373055.1 Rubrivivax sp.
GAAGGCCGGCAGATCTTTCCGAATCTGAGCGTGCGCGAGAACCTGGTCGCCACCGCCGGCAACCGCCATCACGCGGCCAGCCCGTGGACGCTGCAAAGCGTCTACGCCATGTTCCCGCGCCTGCAAGAACGCGAGAAAAACCTGGGCGCCAAGCTCTCGGGCGGCGAGCAGCAGATGCTGGCCATCGGCCGCGCGCTGATGACGAATCCCAAGCTCTTGATCCTGGACGAAGCCACCGAAGGCTTGGCGCCGCTGGTGCGCGCGGAGATCTGGCGCTGCCTGGAAACGCTGAAGAGCCAGGGCCTGGCGCTGATCGTCATCGACAAGAACATCGGCCCGCTGCTGCGCCTGGCCGACCGCCACTACATCGTCGAAAAAGGCCGCGTCGTGTGGCAGAGCGACTCGGCGGCGCTGCGCGCGGCGCCTGAGGTCTTGCACCAATACGTGGGCGTCTAGTCGACAAAAGTGCGCGCGGGTCGTGGCATGCTGTGGCCTTCGCCCGTAACCAACACAAGGCCGCACCGTGATCCTCGAAATCGCCGACATCCGCATCGCCCCCGGTCAGCAAGCCGCGTTTGAAGCCGCCATCCAGCATGGCATTGCCACCGTGGCCAGCCGCGCCAAAGGCTTCAAAGGCTGGAAGGTCAACCGCGGCATTGAGAGTCCCGAGCGCTTCGTGCTGATGATCTTCTGGGAGACGCTGGAAGACCACATCGTGGGCTTTCGCCAGGGGCCGCTTTTTGCCGAGTGGCGCGCCATCGTTGGGCCCTTCTTTGCCGCGCCGCCGCAGGTGGAGCACTTCACCCTCGTTGGCAAAAGCGAATGAGCCGGGACGCCGCGCTGGCGCTGGCGCGCGAGCACTTGGACAGCGGCGCGTTCCTGCGCGACCTGGCGCGGCGCGTGGCCATCCCCACCGCCAGCCAAGACCCGGCGTCGCTGCCCGCGCTGCACGCTTACCTGAACGACGAGATCGCGCCGTCGCTGGCAGCGCTTGGCTTCAAAGCCACTGTCTACGCCAACCCGCTGCCTGAACATCAGCCCACCGCCGGGCCTTTCCTCATTGCACGTCGGCACGAGAGCGACGCGCTGCCCACGGTGCTGATGTACGGCCACGGCGACGTCATCCGCGGCCAAGACAAGTCGTGGACCTGCGGCCAAGGCCCATGGGTTCTGGCGCAAGACGGTGAACGCATCTACGGCCGCGGCACGGCCGACAACAAAGGCCAGCACAGCATCAACATCGCCGCCCTGGCGCAGGTGCTGGCCGTGCGCGGCGGCAAGCTTGGCTTCAACGTCACCTGGCTCATTGAGACCGGCGAAGAAACCGGCTCGCCGGGACTGGCCGAGTTCTGCGCCGCGCACCGGGCCGAGCTGCACGCCGACGCCTTGATTGCCAGCGACGGCCCGCGCCAGGCACGTGGCCAGCCCACTGTCTTCTTGGGAACCCGTGGCACGGCTAACTTTGATCTCACGCTGACATGCCGCACGGGCGCGCATCACTCCGGCAACTGGGGCGGCCTCTTGCGCAACCCCGGCACCGTGATGGCCAACGCCATCGCCAGCATGGTCGACGCGCGCGGCCGCATCCTCGTGCCCGCACTCTTGCCGCCGCCCATTCCCGTCAACGTACGTGCCGCGTTAGCCGGCGTGCGCTT
>JANMMH010000054.1:0-4423 GCA_031373055.1 Rubrivivax sp.
CGGCCGCGCTGGCCAGCAGCACTTGGCGCGCCACCGCGCCCGTGCTGGGGTTCCACACCGGCTGCGAACGCTCGCCGCTGCCGCGCGTGGCGCGGCCCTGGATCCAATGGCCGATGTCGGTGGTGCTGGTGAAGGGTGCGGTGGTGCTCATGAGCGTGTTCCTGCGAGTGGAGGGAGTGCCACGATATTGTCGGTCGCGCAGTGGCCACTGCGACACCGCCACAGTGGCAGCTGCTGCACCCCACGCTGCGACAATACCGCCATGCTTACGCCGCTGCCATCGCACACACCCACGCCCCTGACCGACCACGACATCGAGCACTTGCAGTCGCTGCTGGACGCCCTGCCCACCAGCGTGCAGCCGCTGGACGTGGTGGCGCTGGACGGCTACCTGTGCGGCGTGCTGCTGCAGGCCGACGACATCCCTGAAATTGACTGGTGGCCCGGTGTGGTCGACGTTGAAGGCCGCGCGTTGCCGCCGGGCCTGAAGGCCGAGGCGCTGTTGGCGCTGGTGCGTCGCCGCCACGCCGAGCTGGCGCGGGCCATTGCCGAGCGCGACTGGTTCGACCCCTGGGTCTTCGCCTTCGACGACGCCGCGTCCACCACCGAGCAGGTGCTGCCCTGGGTCGCCGGTTTCGCCGCCGCGATGGACCGCTTTCCGCGCCTGATGACCGGCGACGACCCGGCGCTGCTGGAGCCGTTGGCGATTCTGTATCTGCACTTCGCGCCAGAAGACCTGGAAGACGCTGACGCGCTCTTGGCCTTGATCGACGAGATCGAGCCGCCGCCCGATATGGCCGAGGGCGTGCAGGACATCGTGCGCAGCGTGATGCTGATGGCCGATGTGTCCCGGCCCCGTGCTGCCGCGAAGTTAGCACCCCGACGCTTGGCGCCGCGCAGCAAGGCCGCCGCACCCAAACCCCGCAACACCCGAACTGCCCGAACCACACGCAAGGAGCCCCGTCGATGAAAGCCACCCTGCTGCTCACCCTGCTGGCCTGCGCCCTGTGCGCGCAAGCGGCCGACACCTCCGAGCCCGCGCCGCGCACGCGCGACCCGCTGGCGGGCGCGCGCACGCACATCCAAGCCAAGCGCTGGGCCGACGCCGCCAGCGAGCTGAAGAAGGTCAACAACACGGGCAGCGCCGACTGGAACAACCTGATGGGCTACGCGCTGCGCAAGATGTCGCCGCCTGATCTGGACGGCGCACAGCGCCACTACGACAGCGCGCTGCGCATCGATCCGCGCCACTTGGGCGCGCTGGAATATTCAGGCGAACTCGCCCTCATGAAGGGCAGCCTGGCGCAGGCCGAAGAGCGCCTGGCGGTGCTGGTGAAGGCGTGCAGCAAATGCGAGGAATTGGACGACCTGAAGAAGGCCGTCGACAAATTCAAGGCCAATGGCAACCGCTATGTGCCGTGACCTCCTAAGAGCCGCTAACGCTCAAGCGTAGAGCACTTTGGCGTAGACACCCAAGCCCGTGGCGACGCTGGCAAAGCGGTCGCCGCGAAGCAGCTGGGCATGCGGGAAACCCGCCGCGATGCGCTGCACCAGCGGCGTGAAGCCGGTGGAGCCGCCGGTGAAATACAGCGCGTCGACCTGCTCGTTGGCAATGCCCGCCAGCCGCGCGGTTTGGCTGGCGGCGGCCACGATGCGTGCCACGTCGGCCTCGATCGCGGCGGCGGTCTCCGGCTCTTGCAGCCGTGTGGCCAGGCCAGGCTCGACCGGGCTCAGGTCGATCAGTGCGTCGCCTTGTGTCGCGACATCGATCTTGGCCTGCTCGGCCGCTGCCGCCAGGGCGTGGCCCAGGCGCTCTTCCAGCACCGTCATCAAGCGCTTGTGATGTTGCGGGTCGGCGTACCAGCTGCGCATCCCGCGCAGTTCGGCCACGCGCGCGGGGGCATAGACGGTGTTGATGAGGTGCCAGGTGGCGAGGTCGAAGTAGACGGGGCTCGGCACCTCGCGCGGCACTTCACCGGGCTTGGCCGGGCCCAGCGTGCGGTAGCCCAGGTGCGGCAGCAGGCTCATCAGCTCGATGTGGCGGTCGAAGTCGGTGCCGGCCAGGTGCACGCCGTGATTGGCCAGGATGTCACCCTTGCGCTCCAGGCGCGTGGCGCGTTCGGGTGAGACGCGCACGAGCGAAAAGTCTGAGGTGCCGCCGCCGATGTCGGCCACCAGCACGAGCTGCTCGGCCTGCACGCTGCGCTCGTAGTCCAGCGCGGCGGCGATCGGCTCGAACTGGAAGTTCACCTCTTTGAAGCCCACCTGGCGCGCGGCACCGGCGAGTGCCGCTTGCGCCTTGGCGTCACGCACCGGGTCGTCGTCCACGAAGAACACCGGGCGGCCAAGCACGAGCTGCGTCAAGGGCCGCCCGCTGTGTTGCTCGGCCGTGGTTTTGAGATGGCGCAGGTAGCCGGCAATGATCTCGATGTAGGTCACGCCGCGGCCGCCGCCAACATCGGTGCGCTGTTCGGCGATGCTCGAGCCGAGGATGCTTTTGAGTGAACGCATCAGGCGCCCGTCCAGCCCGTCGACATACGCCGCCACCGCCGCGCGGCCGTACCAGCGCCAGGGCTCGGGGCCGTGCTCGCTGACGTCGCCTCGGTAGAACACGGCGGTGGGCGCCGTACGAAAGCCCGGCTCAAGCTCGACCAGGGCCATGGCGCCTGCGGCGTCGGGCACGGCGATGGCGGAGTTGGAGGTGCCGAAGTCGATGGCGGCGAAGGTGTGGGCGGGGGGTTTGGGCATGGGGGCGCGGATTCTAGAAGCCTGTTGCGCGTGGACATCAGGCCAGCAGAACTGAGGGGCGCGGCAAGCTCTGTTCCGGGCACCGCCAGGAACGGCCCGCGCCGACACTGTCCGCACACCTCAAGGCCGGCCACCATGACCACCCCGCACCCCATTGCCCGCTTCTTTGGCTGGGCACGCCCGGGTGCCAAGGAACCCGTCTCACGCGACGCCGCCGAGATGGGCACGGCCTTCGGCCTGGACATGAGCCAGCCTGACCCGGACGAGTTGCCCGCCGCCGACGGCACCGGCAACGAGCGTCGAGACCGCGACACGGGCCTGCCCCGAGCCCGATGAAAACGATCTCGACTCTTTTGTGACCGAGTAGTTTCCAACGCAGACGCCAGGTCTAGAATCGGCCGATGGCCCGCACCTCATTCCGACAGCAAATCCTCGTCGTTCGTGAAGCGGCGATCGTCTCGTCGGTCAACCGGCTGCTGGCCGAAAAGGGCTTCGACTCGATGACGGTGGACGAAGTCGCTGCCGATGTCGGCATCGCCAAGGCCAGCCTGTACAAACATTTCGCCTCCAAGGAGGCCCTGGCGGCGGCCGCCATGGTGCGGGTGCTTGGCAATGCCTGGCAGTTCCTGCAAGGCTTGTCGGAGAAGCCGGCACAGACTTCACTGGAAAAGCTCAAGGCCTCGGCGCGCTGGGGGCTGGAGCAGCAATTGGCCGGCGAAATGCCTTCGCTGCCATCACAGAACTCCAGCCTGCGCGCCGAACTGTTGGCCAGTAAGGACTACCTCGACTTGCTGATGCTGGTGAGCGATCGCCTTGGCGAGTGGATCGTCGAGGCCCAAACCAGCGGCCAAATCAGCGCCAGTTACCCGCCCGAAGTGGTGCTGTTTTCGGTCTTCGCACGTGCTTGTGACCCGGTGCCGGGCTTCCTCAAAGCCGGCGGCCGCCACAGCGACGAGCAGATCATCGAGTGGGTGCTGGCAAGTTGTTTTGACGGGTTGGTGGTGCGCTAACACGCACGGAAGCGCGCCCGAGACGCGGGCGCGGCGCCTCAAATCTCGATCAAGCGCTGCGTGTCCAGCCCCGAGGTTTCGCCGCGCGACAGCAGCCCGCGCGCTTGGCACACCACGCGGGTAGGCAGCTGGCCGGAGCGCGCTACCCTGTAGTCGTGGCGGCAATGCAGGTGGCCGTGCAGCCACAGGTCAGCGCGCGGGATGAGGTCGTCGTCAGCATTGCAAAAACTTGCCGTGCCGGGCTGCTGGCCAAAACGTGGGTCGGCGCTGCGCAGGCTGGGCGCGAAGTGGGTGATGGCTACCGTGCGCTGCCAGCGCCCGAGCGGGGCTTCGGCGAGCGCGGCTTCGAGCCAGGTGCGGCAGGCGTTGGCTTCATCGCGCACGGCGGCGACGTCAAACACCTCGCCGCCACGGCGCGCCTGCATCACGCGCTGGAAGTAGCTGCCGGCGCGCTCGGCGCGGGCGCGGCCCTTTTCGCCAAAGGCGCCGAAGTCGCACCAGCGCACGGTGCCAACGAAGCGCACCACGCGGCCGTCGGCGCCGGTGATCAGCGCTTCTTCGCGCTCCAAGAGGCGCAGGCCCAGTCGCGTGCAATGCGCGCGAAACGCTGGCCAGGCTTCATGCAGGTCACGGCCGTCGAACTCGTGGTTGCCGGCGATCACCAG
>JANMMH010000084.1:0-1960 GCA_031373055.1 Rubrivivax sp.
CTGCAAACGCACGGGCAAGTCCAGCGCCATGATGAGCTGCGCGAGGGCCAACACGTTGGCCGCACCACCCATGTCCTTCTTCATCTGGCGCATGCCTTCGGCGCTTTTGATGTCCAGGCCGCCGGAATCGAAACACACGCCTTTGCCGACCAGCACGAGCTTGCGGTCTTTGGGGCGGCCCCAGTTGAATTCGATCAGGCGCGGGGCGCGCGTGGCGGCGCGGCCCACGGCGTGCACCGAGGGGAACCCGGCCTTGAGCAAGTCGTCACCCACGATCTGGCGGAACTTCGCGCCGTGGGCCTGCGCCACCATCTTGGCGGCCTCGGCCAGCTCGGCCGGGCCCATGTGCTCGGCGGGGGTGTTGATGAGGTCGCGCGCCGAGTTGATGGCTTCGGCCACCAGCTGGCCACGACGGGACGTTGTGGTGGCCGGCAACTGCAAGGTCGCCGTGGCACGCGTGCGTGGCTTGTACAGGTCAAAGGCATAGCTGCCGAGTGACCATGACAGCGCGGCCGCTTCATCGTCCGCCGCCAGGCCAGCGTCGCCCAGGCGGTAAGTGCCCACCGGTAGAGCGTTAGGCAAGGCGCCCAACGCGTAGGGGTGCGCTGCTTCACGCACGCCGGCCCACACCGCCGCGAGCCGGCCTTTGTCGTCGGGCAGCAGCGCGTGGCTATCCGGCGCACCACTGAACCCCACGGTGGCAAGCCACTGCCGCGCTGCCGCAGGTAGTTTGGCGGCGTGGCTGGTGAAGCTGGCCCGGTCCACCAGTTGAATGGGTGTCGCGGTGGCGGCGGGTTTTTGCAGAAGCAGGGTCATGGTGGCGGGCTCGTGGGTGGTAAGCGGATCAGGCCGAAGCAGGCGCAGCCGCAGCGGCTACAGCAGGCGCCGGATGGCGCGCGATATGCCAATCCATCAACAATCGCATGTTGCCCATGGAGATCCAGTGCGCGTGGATCAAACCCATCGCGCCGGTCTTGTGCAGCTCAAGTGCCTGCGCGTCGCTCAGCGCGGCAATGCGCTCTTGTTCGATGGTGAGGAAGCCGTCGACGCTGTGCTTGCGACCGTCGGCAAAGTTGGCGTCGATGCGCATGTCACGCAGCAGGTCCAGCTCCACGAGCTTGCGGCACAGCAGCTGCGTGCGCTGCACCTCGACTTCAAAGGCTTCGAGTTGTTTTTGCACGCCCTCTAGCAACTCACTGGGCTTGCCCTCGGCGTTGAACAGCGACTGGCCGTCGTTGGTGGAGACACCCGACCAGGCAGCGTCAAAGCAGATGGCAAAACGCTCGTCGTCGATGCGCCCGGTGCAGAAGGGGTAGGCGCGCAAGATCGCCGGCATGTAGCGGCCACGCCAGGCCTTGTTCTCGACGAAGAGGTTCTCGGTTTGCGTCACGCCCAGAATCGCAATCGGCGCCACCATGGCCTTGCCCTGGTCGTCTTTGCCGGTGTTGACAAAGACGATGGGGAATTCACGGCAGGCGTCACCAAACTCGGTGGCGGCGAGAAACGTCGAGTTGATGCCGGCAGTGGGTGACCAGTCGGTGATGGGCACTTGCAGCTTCGTGCTGAGGTGGACATTGCTGTCGATCGACACCGCCTGGCGGTGCAAGTTTTGATTGATCATGGTTTTTCTCCTAGAGGGGTGGTGCGCTGAACCAGCACCTTGTCGACACGTTTGCCGTCGAGATCGACGACTTCAAAACGCCAGCCCTCCCACTCTACGTGGTCGGTGGTGCGCGGTAGCCGGCCCAGCAAGAGCATGATCATGCCGGCCAGCGTGTTGTAGCGCCCGCGGTCTTCCTCGGGCAGCTCTTTGAGTTCCAGTCGGTCCTTCAGCTCGGGCACCGGAATCAATCCGTCGAGCAGCCAACTGCCGTCGGCGCGCTCCACCGCCCAGGCGTCTTCGTCGGCCGGGTTGCCAAGCTCACCGGTGATGGCTTCGAGCACGTCGCGCTCGGCGATG
>JANMMH010000090.1:0-2032 GCA_031373055.1 Rubrivivax sp.
AGCATGCCCAGGCCGAAGGCGACCTTGTGACCGAACGGGACACGGTGGCTGGTGCTGGTGGCGCTTGGTTTCATGGCTTGCTTTCTGTTGTTGGGGTCACCGCAGTCATGCCGTTTAGCCGCGCCAGCTGCCCACCAGCGCAAGCAGCCACAGCGCGCCGAAGACGAAGGGCAAGGCGCGCGCGGCCCATCGGCCGCGGTGGGCCATGTGGCTGGAAGGTGCCAGGCTGGCGAGGTCGGCCAGGCCGGCCTGCTCGAATTCGCGGCGGATCTCGTCGGTGGCCGCCATCGCCGCATAGATGCCCACGCCGATGAGTGCCGCCACCGCCATGCCGAAGAAGGGGAAGCCGATGCGCAGCCAGCTCGCACCAGCTGCGGCCATGTTGCTGTAAGCGGTGAAGAGCAGACCGCTCGAAAGCAGCAGCCAGCTCATGCGGTGGTGCACGAGGTTGTCTTCGTGCACCCACTGTTCGCGCAAGGCGCGGTACTGGTCCCACAGCGCGACGTCGGGCGTGTGGTGGGTGTGCATCAACGGTGTGGCGGGGCTCATCGCATCAACTCCGGGTACATCGCCTGCATCACGAGTTTGGGCTGGCGGTCTACGGTGAACAGGCCCCAATGCTTCTCGGGCTCCAGCGGGTCGGGCGAGCCTTTCCAGGATTCGTCAAAGGCCTCGAACACGAAGCACAGGATGCCGGCTTCGCGCGTCCAGTCCATCAGGTCCTGGTAGTAGATGGCTTGCAACTCTTGCACCGCGTGCTCAGCGTGCATGCCGCGTCCGTTGCTGTTGGTGCACCAGCCCGCTTCGGTGATGACGATGGGCTTGTCTGGGTACAGCTGCGCCACGCTGGCAATGTTGTCCTTGGTGTAGTCCAGCGCCTCGTGGATGTGCTTGTATTCCCACACCGGGTAGGTGTGCAGCGAGATGAAGTCGAGCTCGGTCACCAGCTCACGCAGCTTGTGTTGCCAGGGCACGTAGTTTTCGCAGAAGGTCACCGGCTGTGTCACCGCAGCCTTGACGCGGCGCACGTAGTCGATCATCTGCGACACGGGCACGAAGTGGTCGGTCCAGTCGACCGTCGCCTCGTTGCCCACGGCCACCGAAAAAACGATGCCGGGATCACGCTGCGCGAAGGCAATCAGCCGCGCGACCTCGGCCTCGTTCTCACGCTGGTTGGCTTCGAGTTGCTCTTCGCTGTGGGTCACCCCCCAGGGGCAGCCGAAGTTGTTCATCTCCGCGCCAAGGTAGGCGCCGAGCATCACCTGGAATGGCAGGCGGTCTTCACGGATGACCTGCAACACGCGCTCGGCATGTTCGCTGCAGTCGTACAGGCGCAGCAGCTGCCAGTTCTTTTGGAGGATGTGCAAGTCCTCGCGGATTTGCGCCACGCTCGGGTAGGTCTTGTCGTTCGGGCTCTGGCCCTCACGGTAGCCCGAGTAGCAAATGGCGTTGCCCGTGGGTAGCTTCAACATGGGCGTCACGCGAACTTCGGCTTTCCGTCCTTGTCCCACAGGCCCCAGTAGGCGCCGACATCACCCTCGGCGCCGACCTTCCAGGCCTCGTCGAAGGCAGCGAAGTAGAAGACTTCAATGTCTTCGGCCTCGGCCCATTCGATGGTGTCGGTGAAGTAGGCCATGGCCCCTTCGGTCGACGGCACCGAGCCCTGGAAGGGGCTGCCTTGGTCGGGCCAACCGGTCTCGCTGATCAGGATGCGTTTGCCCGGCGCGGCGGCACGGGTGCGGCGCAGCATGTTCTGCATGTAGGCCAGCGCGCCTTCGCGCGGGCAGCCTTCCCAGAACGGGTAGCAGTTGGTCATGATGACGTCGCAGGCGGCGGTGATGCGCGGGTGCAGCTCGAACAGGTAGTAGGCGTCGACATAACCTACCGGCACGCCGGGCAACGCGTCTTTCACACGTTGGATGCAGGCCAGTAGTTCGTCTTCGCTCATGTCCTCGCGCAGCAGCACCTCATTGCCGACGGCCACGATGTCGGCATGCCCGGCGCGTGCAACCTCGATCACGCCCTGGATCTC
>JANMMH010000113.1:0-2033 GCA_031373055.1 Rubrivivax sp.
GTCGTCGGCGCCAGGTTGGGGCAGCGCAAGGGCGCACTGCGGCCGGTGCCGCGCTGGTCCACCAGCACGATGTCGCGCCGGTTCGAGACACGTGCCAACAGACGTGTCACCGAGCCGGCCACTTCAATCGCACTCTGCCCGGGCCCGCCAGCGAAGAAGAACACAGGGTCAGGATGCTTGTTGCGGGCCAAGGCCGGCAGCACGGCGTAATACACGTCGATGCTCGTGCCCGCAGGCGCTGCGGGGTCGAGCGGGCGCTTGACGCTGCCACACAGCGCTTCGGTTTCCACGCCGCTGATGCGGCAAGGCGTCAGCGTGGCATTTGGCGCCGCCCATGACGAGAACGCCGCGCCGAGGAGCATGGCAGTGAGATGTCGACGCATGGTGCGGCCCGCGAACGCCACGCTCAGCGCAACATCGTCGCGAGCTCGCCGCTGTCCATCAGCTTCTTCAAGTCGTCGGCGCCGCCCACCAGCGTGCCTTTGACGAAGACCATCGGGAAGGTCGGCCAGCCGCTCCACATCTTCAGCGCGGTGCGCGGCCGCCATTGGCTGACGTAGCTGCCGACCTCAAGGTAGTGGTGCGCCACGCCCGCCGTGTCGAGCAACTTGCGCGCTTTGCGCGGGTAGGGGTTCTGGCGCATGCCCAGCACCACCACGTCGTGCGCCTTCAGCGCCGCTTGCGCCTCTTGCACCACACGCTCATGGTGGTGCGCCACGCGCTCGCGAATGGCGGGGTGGATGTGCGCTTCGGCTAGAACGTGTCGTGGCATGGGTGGCCTCCTGGTGTGCAGCGTAACCGACGCCGATTCTCCGAGTCGCAGTTCGCGCTATCTTTGCGCCCTGAACGCATCGCCGTGAGAGGAAACCCATGAACCGCCGCGACATCTGCCTTGGCCTTCTGCTGCCCAGCGCGTCTATGGCGGGCTCGGCTGAGGACGCCATGCACCACGCCATGGCACGCGCACGCGAGATGCGCGCCCTGGCCGAACGCGCGGGCGACCAGCCCTATGGCGCCGTCGTCATGCAAGGCGAGCGCATCGTCGGCGAAGCGCCCAGCCGCGTCGTCACCACACGCAACGCAGACGCACACGCCGAACGTGAAGCACTGCGCGACGCCGCACTGCGCCTGCGCCGCCAAGATCTCAGCGGCCTGGTCCTGGTCTCGACCTCACGGCCCTGCCGGCTGTGCGAAGACGCAGCGGCTACCGCCGGCATCACGCGCATGGTGTTTGGCGAAACGCTCGCGAGTGCTGTGCCCGTCGCTACGACGTTAGCACCGTCGACGGGCAACTTGATCGACGCTGCCGCGCGTGGCGACACCGTGCTACTGCGCCGACTACTTGATGCCCGCGCCAACGTCAATGCCCGCGACACCAGCGGCCGCAACGCCGTGCTCGCTGCCACGCCGGGCGGCCATGTCGAAGCCGCGCGGCTGCTCATCGCTGCGGGCGCCGACGTCAATGCCCAAGACAAGCAACAAGACAACGCTTTCTTGCTCGCGGGCGCGCGCGGACACACCGAGATCGTTCGCCTGGCGCTGGCCGCAGGTGCCGACCTCAAGCTCACCAACCGCTACGACGGCACTGCCTTGATCCCCGCGTGCCACTATGGCCATGTCGAGACGGTGCGCGTGCTTTTGCAGAGCAAGATCAACGTCAACCACGTCAACCGCCTGGGCTGGACCGCCCTGCTCGAAGCCGTGATCCTGGGCGACGGCGGGCCACGCCACCGTGAGATCGTGCAGCTGCTGCTGACCCATGGCGCGCAACCGAATTTGGCCGACCGTGATGGCGTCACGCCGCTGGCGCACGCGCGCCAGCGGGGACAAAACGAAATCGCCGCACTGCTGCAAGCTGCCGGCGCACGTTGAGCGTTAGCCTCACCTCAACTCAAGTGCGCCGCCGCCAGCAGCTCGCGCGTGTAAGGCTCGCGCGGCGCGGCGAACAGCGCCTCGGCTTCGCCCTCTTCGATCACGTCACCGTTCTTCATGACCATCACGCGGTGCGACATCGCGCGCACCACCGCCAGGTC
>JANMMH010000146.1:0-5925 GCA_031373055.1 Rubrivivax sp.
GTGAGCGCGATTGCGCTTCCAAACCGTCCCAGGCGAAGACCTCGGGGTGTTCGTGCGCGGCCACCTCACAGAGTGTGGATAGGGCCGCGCTGGCATCAAAGCCCGCGCTTTGCAGCAGCGCTTGACCCGCGAACGCGCTCAGCACCGCAAGCTTCTCGCGCTGATGCGGCGAGCCCGGCGCCAAGGGCGTGAGGTGCCGCGCGCCGGGTGCCAGCCGGCGCAAGCCCGGGCGCATGCGAAAGGGCGCGGTGACGGCGGCGTCGAAATCAAAACTCATGGCCTGCATGATGCCCATGAAAAAGGGCACCCGCAGGTGCCCCGGTTCAAGCGCGCGTCCGATCAAACGCGCTTGCGGTATTCGTGCGTGCGCGTGTCGATCTCAACCTTGTCGCCGTTCTCCACGAAGAGCGGCACGGCGATCTCAAAACCCGTGGCCAGCTTGGCCGGCTTCATAACCTTGCCCGAGGTGTCGCCCTTGACGGCCGGCTCGGTGATGACTTCACGCACGACTGACGTGGGCAGCTCGACCGAGATGGCCTTGCCGTCGTAGAACACAACTTCAACCGCCATGTTGTCTTCCAGGTATTGCAGCGCATCGCCCATGTTCTCGGTCTCGACCTCGAACTGGTTGTACTCGGCGTCCATGAAGGCGTACATCGGGTCGGCGAAGTAGGAGTAGGTGCAGTCCTTCTTGTCCAGCACGATCTGGTCCATCTTGTCGTCGGCCTTGAAGACGAGCTCGGCGCCGGCGCCGTTGAGCAGGTTCTTCATCTTGATGCGCACGGTGGCGGCACCACGGCCGCCTCGGCTGTACTCCGTGCGCAGCACGACCATCGGGTCCTTGCCTTGCATGATGACGTTGCCGGCGCGGAGTTCCTGGGCGGTTTTGAGGGCCATGACTTGAATCCTGAATGAGCTGTAGGTAAGCGGTGGGACTTGCGCGCGGTGCAGCAATTCGCTGGGAGACAAGGCCGCTATAGAAGGGCCTGGCAGCGCGCAAAGCCCGCGATTCTAGCAGCGGGTGGCGTGCTTTCCCCGTACAAACCCGAGCAGCTGGGTCACCAAATCGCTCTGCGTCAACAGGCTGTCGCGAAAGGCGAGCGAGGCCGCTGCCCAGGGCGCTTGGGCGGGCAGTTGCATGTCGCCACGCTCAACGCCGTTCCAGCACCGCCACAGGGCCTGAAGGCCAGGCACAGCGCTGGCCTTGAAGCACGCGGCGAAGGCTTCGAGCTTGTTGGCATGGGCGCCGTCGCTTTGTGGGTAGAGCTGCCACAGGAATGGCGCACCGGCCCAGAGAGCGCGCACCAACGAGTCTTCACCACGCACGAGGTTGAGGTCGGCGCTCCACAGCAAGTGGTCGTAGTCGATCTGCGTGAGCCAGGGCAAGGTGATGAAGCGCAGGCCGGTGGGCAGCGCGGAGTCGCGCAGCAGGTCTTGCGCAGGGCCCGGCGTCAACAGCAGCAGGGTGGGTTGCTTGGCCAGTGCTGGCAGCAGTTCGCGCAGAGGTGCTGCGGCGTAGCAAAACACGCTGACGACACGCTCTTGTGCATATAAGCCAACGCCTTGAGTCGCCAACCACTCGTCGCGGCTGAAGGCCAGGCGCCGCGCCATGAGATCGCTTTCACGCAGCAGCCCGCCTGTGCCTGCCGTGAAGCCGGGATAGAAGAACCACTTGGTCAACCCAAGGCTCGCGCCAGAGAGCTGCGGCGAGGCCAGGCGATGTGAGCGTTCGACGTAGGGCTCGGCGCTAAGGTATTCGAGGTTGATCCACAGCGGCGGCGTGGGCTGCGCGGCCATTGCGGCGACGAAGCTTGCGGGCGGGTCACAGCCAAAGGCTTCAACCACGACGTCTCCTGGCGCGACAGCAGGACCTTCGTCGCGCCACGGCAGCACTTGAACGCCGGCTGCTCCACCCGGCGCCATCCAGCGCAATGCCGCATCGTCATCCAACCACAAACGCACCGCCTCACCACGCGCGGCGAGCACGCGCGCCAGGCGCCAGCACACCCCCACGTCGCCGTGGTTGTCGATGACGCGGCAGAAGATGTCCCAGTGGCGTTGGCCCATGGCCTTGATTATCGAAGCGGCACAATGAGCCGCGATGAGCGAGGCTGCCCCCACACCCCTTGATGCGGCCGCCGCAGAGCTAGGCGCCCAGCGCGAACGCCTGCTCGCCGAAGTGGCCGCGCTGCCCAGCCTGCCCGGCGTCTACCGTTACTTCGATGCCCAAGGCACGGTGCTGTATGTGGGCAAGGCCAAATTGCTCAAGCGCCGTGTTGCCAGCTACTTCCAGAAAGACCACGCCGGCACGCGCATCGGCTTGATGGTGGCGCGCATCACGCGCATGGAAACGACGGTGGTGCGCAGTGAAGCCGAAGCGTTGCTGCTGGAAAACACGCTCATCAAGACGCTGAACCCGAAGTTCAACATCCTCTTTCGCGACGACAAGAGCTACCCGTATTTGAAGTTGGTGACGCACGCCTTCCCGCGCGTGGCCTACTTTCGTGGCGCGGTGGATCGCAAGCACCGCTACTTCGGACCCTATCCCAACGCCTGGGGCGTGAAGCAAACCATCGAGCTGATTCAAAAGGCCTTTCGCTTGCGCACCTGCGAAGAAAGCGTCTTCAACAACCGCTCGCGGCCTTGCTTGCTGTATCAGATTGAGCGCTGCAGCGGGCCCTGCGTGGGCCACATCTCCAGCGAGGACTACGCCCGCGACGTGCGCGACACCGAACGCTTTTTGCGCGGCCAAACGCAGACGGTGATCAAGGATTTGGAAGCGCAGATGACGCAGCACGCCGAGGCGCTGGACTTCGAGCAGGCGGCGCTCTTGCGCGACCGCGTGAGCTCGCTGTCCAACGTGCTGCACCAGCAGTCGATGGAGCCCAGCAGCCTGTCGTCGCCCGACAAAGACGTCGACATCCTGGCCGTCAAAGTAAGCGGGGGCCGCGCGGTGGTGAACTTGGCCATGGTGCGCGGCAGCCGCCACCTGGGCGACCGCGCTTACTTCCCCGCGCATGTGGACGACGGTGCAGCCATGGGTGCCACCGAGGCCGATGAGCGCGGCGCCAACACGCCCGAGGCTGCCGTGCTCGAAGCCTTCATGACGCAGCACTACCTGGGCCAGGCCGTGCCCTCGCAGTTGATCCTCAGCCACGAGGTGGATGCTGGCTTGGTGGAGGCGCTGTCGGAAGCTTCAAGCACGCGCGTGCGTGTGCAACACCAGCCGCGCGAGCAGCGCCGCATCTGGCTAGAGATGGCCGTCAAAGGCGCCGAGCTCTCGCTGGCGCGTTTGCTCGCCGAAGAAGGCTCGCAGCGCGAGCGCACGCGCGCGCTGGTCGAGGCGCTGGAGCTTGAGGTCGAAGACCCCGAGCAACTTCGTATCGAATGTTTCGACATCAGCCACACGGCGGGTGAAGCCACGCAGGCATCGTGCGTGGTCTATGAAAACCATCAAATGCAAGCGGCGCAGTACCGGCGTTTCAACATTGAAGGCATCACCGGCGGCGACGACTACGCCGCCATGCGCCAGGTGTTGACGCGGCGCTATGCCAGGTTGGCCGAGATGGTGGCACAAGGCGACGCGCCGGCAGTGCCGGTGGTGGATGTCGGGACCGAGCTCGAGGTCGCTGTCGCGCCCGAGGTGGCGCCGCCTGAAGCGCTAACGCCCAAGAAGAGCGCCAAGTCGCAGCTGCGTCAACACGCCAAGATCAGGCTGCCCGACCTCGTGCTGGTCGACGGCGGCCGTGGCCAGGTGGCGATGGCGCGTGAGGTCTTCGTCGAACTCGGCCTCTCGCTGTCACTCATCGTCGGGGTCGAGAAGGGCGAGGGCCGCAAGGTCGGCCTCGAAGAGTTGGTCTTCGCCGACGGCCGCGACAAGGTCTGGCTCGGGCATGATTCGGCCGCGCTGATGCTGGTGGCGCAGATTCGCGACGAGGCCCACCGCTTCGCCATCACCGGCATGCGCGCGCGCCGTGCCAGCGTGCGCACGGGGGGCAGCCGGCTTGAAGACATCGCCGGCGTGGGGCCGAAAAAGCGCGCGCGTTTGTTGCAACGATTTGGTGGCGTGCGCGGTGTGGCCGCAGCAGGCGTGGACGATCTCGCCACCGTCGAGGGCATTTCCAAAGAGCTGGCAGAGGAGATCTACCGTGCATTGCATTGAACCCATGGACGCGCGGCGCTTGTCGCTGTTGGCGGCGGCCGCCGCCGCTGCGCTTGGTTTGCTGGGTGCTTGTTCATCAAGCCCATCGGGGCCGAGTGCGCCAACGGCGCCCGTGGTCATGGCCACGCCGCGAACATCCATGCCGCCATCAACGCCGACGCCGGTGTCGCCGTCGACGTCAACCCCAAGCTCGACACCCACGCCAACGTCCACGCCCGCACGCAGCACCGCACCAGCGCCCGCCACGCCACCCGCTGCCGCAACTGCCCGCGCCGTCGCACCCGTGCAGCTGCCCGCCGCAGGCCGCGCCAACAACTGGGACGACTTCCGCACGCAAGCCGCACGACGCATGGTGGCGGCCAACCCCGCAGGCACCTACATGGGCGTGCCGCCCGAGCCGCTGTTGGCCATTCCCGTGCTGGAGGTAGAGCTCAACGGCGATGGCAGCGTGCGCCACATAGCCGTGCTGCGCCGCCCCTCGCAAGCGCTGGACACCGTGCAGTTGGCCATCGACGCGGTGCGCCGGGCCGCGCCCTTTGGCGACGTCACGCGCCTGTCGCGGCCATGGAAGTTCGCCGAAGTGTTTCTCTTCGATGACGAGCGGCGCTTCAAACCCCGCACCTTGGACAAGTGACGCCGACGGCTCGCCGCACGTCCCTCAGAATCCAGCCATGTTCCTGACCATCCCGACGATCCTGACCTGGGCGCGCATTGCCGCCATCCCGCTCATCGTCGGCGTCTACTACCTACCCATCGACGTGGCCACGCGCAACCTCGCGGCCACCGTGATGTTCGTCTTCTTCGCGCTCACCGACTGGCTTGACGGCTGGCTGGCGCGCAAGCTCAACCAGACCTCGGCCTTCGGCGCTTTTCTCGACCCCGTGGCCGACAAGCTCCTCATCGTTGCGGCGCTATTGATCCTCTTGCAGCTCGACCGCGTCAACGCGCTCGTTGCACTGGTCATCATCGGACGCGAGATCGCCATCTCGGCACTGCGTGAATGGATGGCGCAGATCGGCGCCTCGCGCAGCGTGGCCGTGCATATGTTGGGCAAGCTCAAGACGGTGGTGCAGATGGTGGCCATCCCCTTTTTGCTTTACGACGGCGCGCTCTTTGACGTCATCGACACGCGCTTGTGGGGCACTGGCTTCATCTACATTGCCGCCGTGCTGACCATCTGGTCGATGGTCTATTACCTGCGCAAGGCGATCCCCGAGATCCGCGCGCGCACCAAGTGAGCGCCGGTGTGGTTGACGACCGCAGCTTGCTGCGGCTGATGCCGGCGCTCTTCGTGCTGATCTGGAGCACGGGTTTTGTCGTCGCGCGTTTTGGCATGCCACATGCGCCGCCCATGGGTTTTCTCGCCTGGCGCTATGTGCTGTCGGTGTTGGCCTTCTTGGTGTGGATCACGCTGGCACGCGCGCCCTGGCCGCGCACGCGCGTGCAGTGGGCGCACCTGGCGGTCACTGGAATTTTGATGCACGCGGGCTACCTCGGCGGCGTGTGGGCGGCCGTGAAGGCGGGGCTGGGTGCCGGCATGGTGGCATTGGTCGTTGGCTTGCAGCCGGTGCTCACGGCGATGTGGATGTCGTCATGGGGCGGCCAACGCATCGCGCCGCGCCAATGGGCCGGCTTGGCGCTGGGTTTGGGTGGCCTGCTGCTCGTCGTGTGGCACAAGCTGGGTGCGGGTGAAGTGCACATGGCCAGCCTGATGTTGGCGATCTTTGCGCTGGTCAGCATCACGGCCGGCACGCTGTACCAAA
>JANMMH010000152.1:0-3318 GCA_031373055.1 Rubrivivax sp.
CTACCGTCGCATGGAGTCCGAGCGCAAGCAGGTCGCCAACGAGCTGCGCTCGCAGGGCACGGCCGACGCAGAAAAGATCCGCGCCGACGCCGAACGCCAGCGAGAGGTCATCATTGCCGAGGCCTACCGCGACGCGCAGAAGGTCAAAGGTGAGGGCGACGCTAAAGCCTCGGCGTTGTATGCCGACGCCTTCGGTCGCGACCCGCAATTCGCGCAGTTCTATCGCAGCCTGGACGCTTACCGCGCGACCTTCCGCAGCCGCTCGGACCTGATGGTGCTGGACCCGAACAACGAGTTCTTCCGCGCTATGCGCAGTGGTGGCCCAGGCTTGACTGCGCCCGCAGGCAAAGGAAAATAACGCCCATCCCGACGTGACACCAGTGCGGCATCGGCGATGTCTGACCTGTTGCTGGGCGCCTTCGCGTTGATGCTGATGTTCGAGGGCCTGCTGCCTTTCATCAGCCCACGCTCATGGCGCGAAATGTTTGAGCGCGCCACGCGCTTGAGCGACGGCCAGATCCGCTTCATTGGCCTCGCGTCGATGCTTGCCGGGCTGATGCTTTTCATGCTCTGGCGTTGATACGCGAAGGGCTGGCGCAAAGCCCGCCCCGTACAATGCCGCTTTTAATTCCCGGTGCTTTTTGATGATGTCTGCCTGGCTGCTGCCGGAGCACATGGCCGATGTTCTGCCCGCGCAGGCCAGTCGGATCGAGCAACTGCGCCGCCGCTTGCTGGACCGCGCACGTGGCTACGGCTACGAGCTCGTGATGCCGCCGCTACTGGAGCATCTGGAGTCGCTTCTGTCGGGTACGGGCAGTGAACTCGACCTGCAAACTTTCAAGCTCGTGGACCAGTTGAGTGGCCGGCTTCTCGGGCTGCGCGCCGACACCACGCCGCAGGCCGCGCGCATCGACGCGCACTTGCTCAACCACGAGGGCGTCACACGCCTCTGCTATTGCGGCCCGGTGCTGCACACACGGCCTGCGGGCTTGCTGTCGACCCGTGAGCCTTTGCAGTTTGGCGCTGAAGTCTTTGGCCACGCAGGGCTTGAAGCCGACCTCGAAGCCTTGGAGTTGGCACTCGACTGCCTGCAAGCCGCCGCCTGCGAGCCGCTGGTGCTCGACCTGGCCGATGCGCGTGTTTTGCGCGGCGTGCTGGCCGGTGTGCCGATCGACGCGCAAGGCCTGAAAGACATGGTGCGGGCGTTGGCTGACAAAGACGCCGCACGCGTGCGTACGCTGAGCCAGGCCATGCCCGACGAAGCGCGCAGTGGTTTGCGCGCGCTCTTGTCGCTGTACGGCGATGCCGATGTGCTGGTGCGTGCACGTCGCGAGTTGCCGGCACGCGCACTCATCCACACCGCACTCGACGAGCTCGAGTGGCTGTGCAGCCACCTTCAGCGCGCCTACCCGTCGCTACGCGTGGGCTTTGATCTGTCTGACATGGGCGGCTACGCCTACTACAGTGGCCCCCGCTTCGCGATTTACGGCGCGGGCTTCAGCGATGCGCTGGCGCGCGGTGGGCGTTATGACGAGGTGGGTGCGGTGTTTGGACGCAACCGCCCCGCCGTGGGCTTCAGCCTGGACTTGAAAGCCTTGGCCGAAGCCACGCCCCAGCTGGCAGCGTCGGCGGCCGTACTGGCACCTTGGGGCGAAGAGCCCGCATTGCGCGCGGCCGTACGCCGCCTTCGCGAGCAAGGTGAAACCGTGCTGTCGGTGCTGCAGGGTCACAACCCCGAAGCGCAGGCGTTTGAATGCGATCGCGAATTGGTGCAGGTGGCCGGGCAATGGGTGCTCAATGCCATCACGCCGATGCGCGGCAAGGTCTCCTGATTCCCTGGAAGGTTCACCCCAGATGCAAACCGTCGTCAGCCCCCAAGTCGGGCGCAACGTCGTCGTCGTCGGCACCCAGTGGGGTGACGAAGGCAAAGGCAAGATCGTTGATTGGTTGACCGACCATGCCAAAGGCGTGGTGCGTTTCCAGGGCGGACATAACGCCGGACATACGCTGGTCATTGCCGGTCGCAAAACCGCCCTGCAGCTCATTCCCTCGGGCGTGATGCGCGAGGGCGTGGCCTGCTTCATCGGCAACGGCGTGGTCGTCGATCCGACGCACATGCTCAGCGAGATCGAGCGCATCGAAGCGCTGGGTGTCGACGTGCGCTCGCGCCTGTTCCTCAGCGAAGCCTGCCCCTTGATCCTGCCCTTTCACGCCGAGCTCGACCGCGCGCGTGAAGCCGGCCGTGAGTCCAGCGGCAGCGGCAAGATCGGCACCACCGGCAAGGGCATCGGCCCGGCGTATGAAGACAAGGTCGCGCGCCGCGCACTGCGCGTGCAAGACCTCAAGCACCCCGCGCGTTTCGAAGCCAAGCTGCGTGAACTCATCAAGCTGCACAACGCCGAGCTCACCACCGTGCTGGGTGCGCCAGCGCTCGATGCCGGGCCCATGCTGGAAGGCGCCATGCGTGCGGCCGAGCAGATCCGCCCGCTCATGGCCGACGTCGGCTACCGCCTGCACAAAGCGCATCTTGCCGGCGACAACCTGCTGTTTGAGGGCGCGCAAGGCACGCTGCTGGATATCGACCACGGCACCTACCCGTACGTGACCTCAAGCAACTGCGTGGCCGGCAACGCCGCAGCAGGCTCGGGCGTGGGGCCAGGCATGCTGCACTACATCCTGGGCATCACCAAGGCCTACACCACGCGGGTGGGCAGCGGCCCCTTCCCGACCGAGCTCGACATGACGCAAAGCGGCAGCATCGGCCACCATCTCTCCACCGTCGGCCAAGAGCGTGGCACCGTCACCGGGCGCGCGCGCCGCTGCGGCTGGCTCGATGCCGCAGCGCTCAAGCGCTCGATCATCATCAACGGCATCTCGGGGCTGTGCATCACCAAACTCGACGTGCTGGATGGCCTGCCCGAGATCAAGATCTGCGTCGGCTATCAAATCGGTGCGCGCCAGCTTGACATCCTGCCCCTGGATGCCGACGAGATCGAACAAAGCCAGCCCGTCTACGAGACGCTGCCGGGCTGGAGCGAGACCACTGCCGGTCTGACCAATTGGGAGCAGCTGCCGGCCAACGCCAAGCGCTACCTGCACCGCGTGCAAGAGCTCACCGGCGCGCCCATCGACATGGTCTCCACCGGCCCCGACCGCGTGCACACCATCCTGTTGCGCCACCCATTCCGCGCCTGAATTTCATCGCCAAAATCCCATCACCGCAAGCGCCCCACACTCAAGGAGTTAGCAGCCCATGCTCACCGACGACGGCAAACATCTCTACGTCTCTTGGGATGAGTACCACATGCTCATTGAGCG
>JANMMH010000153.1:0-2060 GCA_031373055.1 Rubrivivax sp.
GCGTCGGCCGCTGGCTGCCAGCTGCGCAGCGCTTTCACGCCGGGCGTGCAGACGGGTGCCGCGCCATCCGCGCAGCGGCAGTCGCGCGGGCCACCGGTGTGGATGACGTAGCAGCTGCCACTGCCCGTGGCGCTGGGCTCGAAGCTGAAGCGCACGGCCTCGTTGCGTGCCACGGCTTCGCTGCGCGCCCATTGCAGCTCGGATTCGAGTTGCCCGGCCGTGCCTTCCATCGCCAGGCGATCGCGTGTGCCCTGGAAGCTGGGGATCACGGTGCCGAGCACGGTGCTGACGATGCCAAGCACGACGGCTTGTTCGATGATGGTCACGCCGCGTTGGGCGGTGCGCTGGGCAAAACCTTGGGCAATGCGGTGGGTGCGGGTGATGGCGTTCATGCGGGTCTCCTGGGGTGATTCGGCGATGAATCACTGTAGGAAACCGGGCGCCTTTGCGCGTCCCCCGGGGGTGGGCTTTTAGCCTCAGAAAACGGGGGCACCCACGGGCACCCCCTTTCGGGGGTATCGACGCCCGAAGGGCTTCAGATGTCGCGAATCAACTGCCTGAATTCGTCGACATCCTCAAAGTCGCGGTACACAGAGGCAAAGCGTACGTAGGCCACCTTGTCCAGGCGCTTGAGCTCGCGCATCACCAGCTCGCCGATGCGCGCGGTGCCGACTTCGCGTGCGCCGGTGGCGAGCAGCTTGTCTTGAATGCGCTCGATGGCGGCGTCGAGCTGCTCGACGCTAACCGAGCGTTTGTGCAGCGCCAGCAGCATCGACGCTCGCAGCTTGGCGGGGTCGAAGTCCATGCGCGTGCTGTCTTTTTTCACCACCGCGGGCATGCTGATTTCGGCGCGCTCGTAGGTGGTGAAGCGCTTTTCGCAGCGCAGACAGCGGCGGCGGCGGCGCACCACGCCGCCTTCGTCAGATTCGCGCGTCTCCGCGACCTGGGTCTCGTCGTGGTTGCAGTAGGGGCAGCGCATGGCAGGGCTGCCTGGGCGCTAGCGGTAGACGGGGAAGTCGCCGGTCAGCGCCGCGACCTTGCGGCGCACCTCGGCGATGCGCGCTTCGTCATGCGGGCTGTCCAGCACGTCGGCGATCAGGTACGCGGTGGCGCGTGTCTGCGCTTCTTTGAAGCCGCGTGTGGTCAGCGCTGGGGTGCCCAGGCGGATGCCGCTGGTTACCATGGGTTTTTGCGGGTCCTTGGGGATGCCGTTCTTGTTGCAGGTCATGTGCGCGCTGCCCAAGATCGCCTCGGCTTCTTTGCCCGTCAGGCCCTTGGGGCGCAGGTCGACCAGCATGACGTGGCTTTCCGTGCGGCCCGAGACGATGCGCAGGCCGCGCTCGATCAGTGTTTCGGCCAGCACGCGTGCGTTGGCCACCACTTGCTGCTGGTAGCCGCGGAATTCGGGCTGCAAGGCTTCCTGGAAGGCGACGGCCTTGGCGGCGATGACGTGCATCAGCGGCCCGCCCTGGATGCCGGGGAAGATGGCGCTGTTGATCTTCTTGGCGATGGCTTCGTCGTTCATCAGCAAGATGCCGCCGCGTGGTCCGCGCAGGCTTTTGTGGGTGGTGGACGTCACCACATCCGCAAACGGCACCGGGTTGGGGTAGACGCCGGCGGCGATCAAGCCCGCGTAGTGCGCCATGTCGACCATGAAGATCGCGCCCACGGCTTTGGCCACGCGAGCGAAGCGCTCGAAGTCGATGCGCAGGCTGTAGGCCGAGGCGCCGGCGATGATGAGTTTGGGCCGGTGCTCGTGCGCCAGGCGCTCCATGGCGTCGTAGTCGATGGCCTCGTTGGCGTCCAGGCCGTAGCTCACCACCTTGAACCATTTGCCGCTCATGTTCAGCGCCATGCCGTGGGTCAGGTGGCCGCCTTCGGCCAGGCTCATGCCCATGATGGTGTCGCCGGGCTGCAGCAGGCCAAAGAGCACGGCCTGGTTGGCCTGCGAGCCCGAGTTGGCCTGCACGTTGGCGTAGGCCGCGCCGAAGAGCTGCTTGGCGCGGTCGATGGCGAGCTGCTCGGCGATGTCGACAAACTCGCAACCGCCGTAGTAGCGC
>JANMMH010000239.1:0-22090 GCA_031373055.1 Rubrivivax sp.
GGCAGCCTGGCCGGCAATGCCGATTTGCGCCAGGCCGCGGGCGGCGGCTGGGAGATCCACGGCGACCCCACCGAAGCCGCCTTCTTGGTCGCCGAGCGCAAGCTCGGTGTGAGCGAGCGACGCCAGCGACGCTTCGAGCGCGTGGCCGAAATTCCGTTCACGTCAGAGCGCAAGATGATGTCGAGCATCGAGCGTGACCATGAACAGGGCGACGCGCTGGTGATCGTCACCAAAGGCGCGCCCGACATGCTCTTGCAGCGCTGCACACGGGCTCGCGTGGGCATGGACGTGGTGGCCCTGGACGAGACCCTGCGTGCGCGCATCCTGGCCGATGTCGACACGCTGACCGACGCCGCGCTGCGCACCCTGGCCGTGGCCTACCGTCCGCTCGACGCGGGCGAGGAGGCAAACGCTAACAACGATATGGAGCGTGAGCTGATCTTCGTCGGCACGGTGGGCATCATCGACCCGCCACGGCCCGAAGCGGCGCTGGCCATCAAAGAAGCGCGCGGCGCCGGCCTGCGCGTCATCATGATCACCGGCGACCATCCGCGCACGGCCGCGCGCATCGCGGCGGACCTCGGCATCGTTGAAGCCGGCGCCGGCGCACTCAGCGGCAGCGAGCTCGATGCGCTGGACGAAGCCGCGTTCAAAGAAGCCGTGCGCACGACCTCGGTCTTTGCCCGCGTGGCGCCAGCGCACAAGCTGCGCATCGTGGCCGCGCTGCAGGCCGACGGCGAGGTCGTGGCGATGACCGGCGACGGTGCCAACGACGCACCCGCGCTCAAGGCCGCCGACATCGGCGTGGCCATGGGCATCACCGGCACCGAGGTCACCAAAGAAGCGGCCAAGATGATCCTGGCCGACGACAACTTCGCCACCATCGTGCAGGCCGTGCGTGAAGGCCGCGCCATCTTCGACAACATCCGCAAGTTCTTGCGCTACCTGCTTTCGTCGAACATGGGCGAGGTGCTGACGGTGTTCTTCGGCGTGGTCGGCGCGGGCGTGCTGGGCCTGAGTGGAACGGACGCCGGCGCTGCCCACGCCGTCGTGCTGCCGCTGCTGGCCACGCAGATCTTGTGGATCAACCTCGTCACCGACTCCGGCCCGGCGCTGGCCATGGGTGTCGACCCCGCCACCGGCGACGTGATGGCGCGCGCGCCACACCCGCGCGACGCCCGCGTCATCGACGCGCGCATGTGGTGGGGCGTGATGCAGACCGGCGCGGTGATGGCGCTGGTGACGCTGCTCACGATCGACCTGTACCTGCCCGGTGGCCTGATCGAAGGCACGCACACGCTGGACAACGCGCGCACGGCGGGCTTCACGGTGCTGGTGCTGGCACAGTTGTTCAACTGCTTCAACGCGCGCTCGGACAAGCGCAGTGCGTTCGTCGGCCTGTTTGCCAACCGTTGGTTGTGGGGCTCGATCGCGCTGGCCGTGGTGCTGCAAGTGGCGGTGGTGCACCTGGCCTTCCTCAACCTCGCCTTTGGCACCGTTCCGCTGAGCATGGCGCAATGGGCCGTCTGCGCCGTGATGGCCAGCGCGGTGCTCTGGGCCAGCGAGCTGCGCAAGCTGGTGGCACGCGCCAGCGCTGGGTTCAGGGTGCGCCAACGCACAGATGCCGCGGTCGATTTAGGCCAGGATGGCGCATGAACAACTCCGTCAACTGGCTCGGCCGCATGGCCGCCGTATGCGCCCTCTTGCTGGGCAGCGCCTCGTACGCCGAGACGCAGTTCAACATTGGCGTCTCGATTCCCGGCGTGAACATCGGCATCAGTTCGCCGGACTATCCGCAGTTCGAGCGCGTACCCAACTACCCCGTCTACTACGCACCGCGCGCGCAGACCAACTTCTTCTTCTACGACGGCCTGTACTGGGTCTACCAGCAGGACAACTGGTACGCCAGCTCCTGGTACGACGGCCCTTGGTACACCGTGGCGCCACGCGCGGTGCCGCTGTACGTGTTGCGCATCCCCGTGCGCTACTACCGCCACCCGCCGGACTACTTCAACGGCTGGCGCCGCGACGCGCCGACGCGCTGGGGTGAGCACTGGGGCAACGATTGGGAGCGCCAACGCAGCGGCTGGGACCGTTGGGAGCGCGGCGCGGCGCCGCCGCCAGCGCCCCTGCCGAACTACCAGCGCCAGTACAGCGGCGAGCGCTACCCGCGCGTGGAGCAACAACAGCAAGACCTGCATGGCCGCAACTACCGCTACCAGGCGCGTGATGCCGACGTGCGGCCGCAGCGGCCCGAGTCACGGCCCGCGCCGCCGGGGCCGCGTGAAGGCAACGAGCGGCGCGATGGCAATGATCGGCGCGAGCAGCGGCCCGAACCATTCCGAGGCGCCGGCCCAGGCCAGGCCCAAGACCATCACCCTGGCCAAGGCCAGAACAGAAACGACGGCAAGGCCAGAGGCAGGGACAAGGACAAGGACCGCGACGACGGCGACCCACCGGGCCAGGGGCGCAAGAAGTAGCCGCATCGACGATGGGCGGTGGGCGACGGCGGACGACATCAAGGAGACAGCTTCGTGCGTACCGCGTGGTCGTTTTCACTGTGGCCCATGAAGGGGCCGACCACCTTCGCGCTCGTGCTGATCGCGGCGCTGCTGTCATCGTCAGCGCCGCTGGCCGCGCCGCCGAAGCAGACGGTGTGCACCATCACCGTCAACTCGGTCGACGAAAAGGAGGCGTTTGCGCGCTACCTGCCCGCGTCGAAGTACCAGTTCGTCGAACTCGTGGAACGCCACCGCCCCGACTGGCTGGCCTCGGCGTGTCGCGCTGCGGTGAGCTGCGATGTGCTCATCATCTCGGGCCACTACGACGGCGGCAACGAGTTCTTCTCAGACCGCCTGGAGACGCGCGAGTTTTTGCCGGTCGATGAGCTTGAGCGCGTCTCGTGCAGCGACTCCTGCCCCGGGCTCTTTTCCCGGCTCAAGGAGGTGCATCTCTTCGGCTGCAACACGCTGAATCCGCAACCACTGAGCAGCGCTACCGCTGAAGTCGTGCGTAGCCTGGTGCGCGAAGGGCACACGCCCAAGCAGGCCGAGCAGCAGCTGCGCGCGCTCAACGCCGGCCACGGTGAGAGCAGCCGCGACCGCATGCGGCTCGTGTTCAAAGACGTGCCGGTGATCTACGGTTTCTCGTCGGTGGCGCCGCTGGGCCCAATCGCCGGGGCGGCCTTGAACCGCTACTTCCAAAGCCACGGCACACGCGAGATCGGCCAAGGCCGCAGCAGCCCGCGCCTGCTCGCGCAGTTCGCGCCCTTCGGCATGTCGGTGGCGCAGGGCATGACAGACAAGGACCCGCATGCCGACATGCGCGAGGATGTCTGCCAGTTCGCCGACGAGCGCTTGTCCGATGCACGCAAACTCGATTTCGTGCACCAGCTCTTGCAGCGGCCGGCGGCGCAGGCCAGGATTCATCTTGACCGCATCCAGCGCCAGACCCAGGTGCTGGCCGACCCGGCGCGGCGTACGCCGCAGCTCGATCAGGCCTTGGCCGCCATCACCAGCGACCTTGCCGCGCGCGAGCGCTTTGTCAACTTCGCGCGCGACGCCGATCAGCCTACCGTGCGCGCGCGCATGCTCAAGCTGGCGCACGATGTCGGCTGGCTGTCCGCCGACGACCGCTGGGATGAGCTGGCGCAGATGCTCGACGAGGTACAGGCGCGCCGCGTCGTCGGTGTCACCGAGGTCGATCTGGCGTGCACGCTGAACCAGACGCATGAACTTGACGGCACCTTCAACCGCGCGCTGCTGCCCGGCGGCGCGGGCGACGATGTGCCCCACGCTGCCGTGCGCGCCTGCCTGGGCAGCGCCGAGGGCCGCGCCCGCACGCTGCAAGGGCTGGTCAGCGCGGTCGAGGCGGACGTGCAGATTGCGCGCGCCTACCTGCGCCATCGGCCCATCACCGACGCGGCCGAACTGCGCCGCGTCGCGGCAGATGTCGCCGGCATGAAGCCCACAGGCGCGCAAGTGCGCGCGCTGGAAGCACTGGGCCGCCACTATGTGGCCGACCGCGAAATCCTTGAGCTGCTGATCCGCCTGTACTCCCAAACGCCATCGTGGCCGGTGCAGGCGGCCGTGGCCGGCATCCTGATCCGCGCCGACCAGCGCTCGATCGCCAGCCCGCAGCTGGTGGCCACCTTGCTCAAAGACCGCCGGCCTGCGCCGCCGGGCGACACCATGGTCGACGCACTGATCCGCCGTTTGCAATCGCCCTGAGGCCCGACTGCGCCATCGCCTTGCGGTGCGTTCGCTTACACCCGACCGCCTGAACCAGAACGCGGTGTGAAACACTCGGCCATGCCGAGTCGATACCCGCTTGCCCGTTTGTCGCTCGGCCACTGGGCCGCGCTGTTGCTGTGGCTGCTTGCAAGCGGCGCCAACGCTGCCGGTGCAAGCAGCGCCGCACCCAAGACGGTATGCACCGTCACCATCAATTCATCCGACGAACGCGACGTATTTCAGCGCAGCTTGCCGCGCGGCGACTACCGCTTTGTCGAGCTGGTGCAGCGTGGCCAGCCTGACTGGCTGGGCGCGGCCTGCCGACGCGGCGTGAGCTGCGACGCGCTCATCATCTCGGGCCACTTCGACGACGGCACCGAGTTCTATACCGACCGCCACGACGACCGCGAATTCCTCACCATGCACGAGCTGCAGCAGGCCTCGTGCAGCGCGTCGTGCAGCGGGCTGTTCGCCCAGCTGAAAGAGGTCTACCTGTTCGGCTGCAACACGCTCAAGACCGAACCGCGGCACGTCGCCTCGGCCGAGGTGGCGCGCAGCCTTGTCCGTTCGGGGCACAGCGCGGCCGACGCCGAACGTGTGTCGGCGTTGCTCAGCCAGCGCTACGGTCAGAGCAACCGCGATCGGCTGCGCCATGTCTTCAAGGACGTGCCGGTGCTGTACGGCTTCTCGTCCGCAGCACCACTCGGGCGCACGGCCGGGCCGCTGCTTGAGCGCTACTTTCAATCGGCACCTGCGGGCGAGATCGCCAGCGGCCGCGCCAGCCCGACGTTGCTCAAGCTCTTCGCACCGAGCTCGATGGTCGCAGTGGCGGGCCTCACCGATGCCGATGCGCACGCGCCGTTTCGCAACGACATCTGCGCCTTCGCCGACGAGCGGCCGACGCAGGCACAGAAGGTCTTGCAGCTGCACCAGGTGCTCAAGCGCGACAAGACCGAAGTGCGCATGCTGCTCGACCAGCTGGAGCGCTTCGTGGCGTCGCTCAACGCGGCCACCAGCCCGGCGCAGCGGCGCGCGCCCGAGCTGGCCGCTGCGCTGGACGCCATCGCCGCCGACCAGCGCACGCGCGAGCACTACCTGGCATTCGCGCGCGACACCGACGACGCCGCCGTGCACTCGCGCATGATGGCGCTGGCACGCGCACTGCAATGGCTGTCGCCCGCGCAGGAGCAGGCCGAGTTTTTGCACATGATCTCTGCGCGCATGGCGCGGGGCAGCCTGGGCAAGAACGAGGTCGACCTGGTCTGCCAAACCCATCCGCAGTCGGCGCATGAGCCTTCGCTTGCGCGCCAGCTGCTGGCCACGGGAACGCCGCGTTTGGCTGAGGTGGCGCACTCGGCGGTGCTGGCCTGCCTGGGCGACGCAGCAGCGCATGAACGCACCGTGCGCGCATTGACCAGTTCACGTGACGACGAAGTCGCCATCGCGCAGGCCTACCTGCGCCAGCGGCCGCTGGCCAGCGTGGGCGAGTTGCGGGCCATCACCACGGGCATTGGCCGCATGACGGTGGCCAGCCTGCAAGTGCGCGCGCTGGAAACGCTGGCTCGCCAGCGCCTGGCCGACCCGCAAAGCCTGCACGACCTTGCGCGCCTGTTCCCGCTGGCGCGCTCGCTCGAAGTGCAGCGCGCCATCGCCGGCATCCTGATCCGCGCCGACACCAAGCTGCTGGCGCGCGCCGAGCTGGCCGCCACACTGCGCCAGCACCGTCTGAAGTCGCCCGACGGTAACGATGTGATCGAGGTGCTGATCCGCTTGCTGCAGGCGAGCTAGGCGACTGAACGGCACTGCGTTCGCTGACGCACAGACGGCCCGGAGCCCGCAGCGCAGCATCGTGCGCAGCATCCGCATCACCGCGTTGCTGTCTCAGCGAGGACATGCCATGCACTACGCAAGCAGCAACGCGACCCACCCCTACGTGCCCGCGGTCGGTTCGAGCATGCCGCAAGACGACGTCGCGCGCCTGCTGTTGCGCGTCACGCTCGGTCTGCTGATCCTGCTGCACGGCGTCGCCAAGCTGCGCGGTGGGCTGGACTTCATCGCGCAAAGTCTCAGCCAAGCGGGCCTGCTGCCGGCGTTCGCCTACCTCGTGTACATCGGCGAAATCGTCGCACCCATCCTGTTGCTGGCCGGCTGGTGGACGCGCCCGGCCGCACTGGTGGTGGCGGTGAACATGGTGGTGGCCGTGCTGCTGGTGCACATGGGGCAGCTCGCCACGCTGGCGCCCACCGGTGGCTGGGCGCTGGAGCTGCAAGCCATGTTCCTGGTGATGGCGCTGGCGGTGGCCCTGTTGGGTGCGGGCCGCTTCAGCCTGGGGGCAGCGCACAGCCGCTGGAATTGATGGGCGCGCGCGCAGCCTGGATGCCCACCACCTTGGGGTCAGAGCGCGGTGTCGGCGGCGATATGGGCCCGGTCTACACCTGCCCCATGCACGCCGAGATTCGCCAAAGCGCACCCGGTGCCTGCCCACGCTGCGGCATGGCGCTGGAGCTGGTGGCGCCGACACTCGATGAAGGCGAGAACCCCGAGCTCGTCACTTTCGTCGGCGCTTCTATGGGACTCTCCCGCTAACGGTCATCGTGACGGTGCTGGCGATGGCCGGTCACCGCCTTGCGTGGCCACCCGGTGCCACGCTGAACTGGCTGCAACTGGCGCTGGCCTTGCCCGTCGTGTGGTGGGCTGGCTGGCCCATCTTCACGCGCTTTGTGATGTCCCTGCGCCAGCGCAGCCCGAACAGGTGGACGCTGATTGGCCTGGGCACCTTGGCCGCTTTTGCCTTCAGTGTGGTCGCCACCGTGGCACCGGGTCTGTTTCCTGCCGACTTCAGCAGCATGGGCCAAAGCATGGGTGAAGGCGTGACCCAGATGCCGGTCTACTTCGAAGCCGCCGCCGGCATCATCTCGCTCACGCTGCTCGGTCAAATGCTGGAGCTCAAGGCGCGCTCGCTGACCTCGGCGGCCATCAAGTCGCTGCTGGGCCTGGCGCCCAAGACGGCGCGGCGTATCAACGCGGGGGGTGCCGAAGAGGATGTGGCGCTGGACCGCGTGCGCGTGGGCGACTCGCTGCGCGTGCGCCCGGGCGAGAAGCTGCCCGTCGACGGCGTGGTCATCGAAGGCGCCAGCGCGGTGGACGAATCGATGATCACCGGTGAGCCCATGCCGATCGCCAAACGCGTGGGTGACCACCTCATCGGCGCTACGCTCAACACCACCGGCGCGCTGGTGATGCGGGCCGAGCGCGTCGGCGCGCAGACCCTGCTCGCCGGCATCGTGCAACTGGTGGTGCAGGCGCAGCGCTCCAAGGCTCCGATGCAGCGCATGGCAGACCAGGTGGCCAGCTACTTTGTGGCTGCGGTGGTGGCCATCGCGCTGATGACGTTCTTCGCCTGGGGGATGTGGGGGCCTGAGCCACGCTGGGTCTACGGCCTCATCAACGCCGTGGCCGTGCTCATCATCGCCTGCCCCTGCGCGCTGGGCCTGGCCACGCCGATGTCGATCATGGTCGCCAGTGGCAACGCCGCCACGCAGGGCGTGCTCTTTCGCGACGCTGCGGCGATCGAGAAGTTGCGCCAGGTCGATACGCTCATCGTCGACAAGACCGGCACGCTGACCGAAGGCAGACACCGCTTCGATAGAGCGTTAGGCGCTGCGGGCCTTGCGGACGACGAGGTGCTGCGCCTGGCCGCCAGCCTGGACCAAGGCAGCGAACATCCGCTGGCCATGGCCATCGTCAGCGCAGCGCGCGCGCGCGACCTGGTGCTGGACAAGGCCGAAGGCTTCGACACCATCACCGGCAGCGGCGTGCAGGGGCGCGTCGGCGGCCGCGCGCTGGTGCTGGGCAACGCCGCGTGGCTGCGGGAAGTGGGTGTGGCCACCAGCGCACTGGATGCGCCCGCCGAAGCCTTGCGCGCGCAAGGTGCGAGCGCGATGCTGCTGGCCATCGACGGCAGCTTGGCCGGCCTGCTGGCGGTGTCCGACCCCATCAAGGCCAGCACGGCCGACGCGCTGGCCACCCTCAAGGCCGCTGGCCTGCGCGTCATCATGGCCACCGGTGACGGCCTGACCACGGCACAAACCGTGGCCACCACGCTGGGCATTGTCGAGGTGCATGCCGACGTCAAACCCGCCGACAAACTCGAGCTTGTGAGCAAGCTGCAAAGCCAGGGGCGTGTGGTGGCGATGGCCGGTGACGGCATCAACGACGCGCCGGCCTTGGCCCAAGCCGACGTCGGCATCGCCATGGGCACCGGCACCGATGTCGCCATGAACAGCGCCCAGCTGACCTTGGTCAAGGGCGACTTGCGCGGCATCGCGGTGGCGCGCGCGATCTCCCAGCAGACCGTGGCGAACATGAAGCAAAACCTCGGCTTCGCGCTGGTCTACAACGCGCTGGGGGTGCCGCTGGCGGCCGGGGTGTTGTACCCGTGGACCGGTTGGTTGTTGTCGCCAATGGTGGCGGCCTTGGCCATGGGCTTAAGCTCCTTGTCGGTGGTGGTCAACGCGCTGCGCTTGCGGCGCATGCGCCCACTTGCCGGCGCCTTGCTGCTGCCCTAACTGGCTTGGGTGAGTTTTGCCGCGATGTTGAACGTCGCCATATGGCGCTTGAACCCGGCCTTGCTGGCTGACATGGCGGCCGACAAATCGCTGCGCGTGGTGATGTTGGGGGCCTCGGGCACCGCGTCGTCTTGTTGAACGCGTTTGCGCAAGGTCGCGACACGGTGCGTGGGGCTGCAGGGGTCGCTGCGTCGCCCGCTGCAAAGCGGCTGTGGGGCTATAGGTGCGTTGACGCACAGACGGCACAAGGTGCCTGCGCAACACTGGTCCATGCCGATCGCTCTCCATCCTCATTCTTCTGCACGCAAGCATCGTGGCCGCTCAGGCAAAGCCGCTGCCCACACCTACTTTGCATGCCCAAAGTGCAGCAGCTCGGTGGTGCGCGTGCATCGGCGCTTGATTGACCTGCTGATCGGTGCACTGATCTTCATGCCGCTGCGCCGCTATCAATGCCGCAACCGAGACTGCAACTGGCACGGCAATCTGACGCGCCCGGCTGGCGCGCGCAAAGCCACGGCGCCAAGGTCGCGTGGCCCGTCCCGCGTATGGGGCGGCTGAAGAGCGCACCAGTCACGCTGCGGCATCGACGGCATTGAAGGCCATCCATCAAACCTGAGCTCGCGCCCAGGTTTGGACCTCAGTTCAAGCGGCTCAAACCTTGCCGAAGCGCGCCTTCGCTGCACTCATGCAGTTGTTCTTGGCGTCGCCTTGCAAAGCGTCGCACTTCTGTGCGGCCACCTGGTAGTCGGCGTCGCGTTTGTCGGTGGCGGCATCGGTCTTGGCCTCACCAATTTGACGGCCCATCTTGACGTCGGCCAATGCCTTGACATGGATCGCCTTGGCTTCCTTGACGCAGACGCTCTTGTCATTGCCCGCCTTGTCGTCGCAGCGCTCTTTGGCCACCGCATAAACGGCGTCGGCCTTGGCCACGCCCACCTTGCTCAGGTCTTTGGGTTTGGCGGTGTAGCTGTACTCGAGTTCCGCGCGCGCCACCTTTTGTTTGGCGCTACTTTCTTCGATGCAAATGTCTTTTGCGTTGGCGGCAAACGTTGCGCACGCGCTGCGCTCGGTTTTGTAGGTGTCGCTGATGCGCGTTTTGCCGGCTTGGTAGTCGGCCTTGCTGATGGTCGCGGCTTGCGCCAGCGGCAACACGAGCATGGCGCACACGATGAGTGAGGCTTGGGTCTTGAATGGCAGTTTCATGAGAGTCCTTCGGGTTGGGGAAAACGGTTCATCGCGTCGGGCAGGGGGCTCAAACCTTGTTCGGTAGGCCTTCCGGACCACTGAAGTTGTTCAGTTCGTCGTCAACGTTGTCGACGGCGAACCACAGCCAGACAGCCACGCCTGCGGCGGTAATGAAAGCGATGCTGGCAAAGAGCAGGGTGGCGTTGTTCATCTGTCGTCCTTCGCGATAAATGGCGTGGGATGAGTCTGCGTGGCCGTGCGTGGCCTTGCCAGCGGACAGCGCCTGTAGCGCATGTAGCCCGTGTCCTACGCGCACGTGGTGTGGGAGTTGGTCCTACATGCACCCGCCCAGCGCGCTGACATCCAGCACCGCGTCGCCAGGCGATGCTTCAAGGCACTGAGCGACTGCACGCCGGGCCATGCTTGGCCACGCCGATACCGATGTCGCGGCACCCTTGAGGAGGCATGACCCATGCGCGTCGAGACACAGAACAGCCCGCAACGCTCCCAACTCGGCAAGCTGCTGGAGGGCTTCGACGTGGCCATGATGACCAGCGCCAACGGCCACGGCGCCCTCGTCAGCCGCCCCATGGCGGCGCTGGAAATGGACAACGCCGGCGCACTTTGGTTTTTTACGCAGCCACACTCGGCCAAAACCAATGAACTTCGCCGCGTCAATCTGAGCTTCAGCGACAAATCGGCATCGACCTACGTTTCGCTGTCGGGCAACGCCGAGATCAACCTCGATCGGGAGCGCATCGAGCGCCTGTGGACCCCGCTTGCGCAGCCCTGGTTTCCCAAGGATTCAGGCGCGGCCGATGTGGCGCTGCTGCGCTTTGTGCCGCGGATGGCCGAGTACTGGGACGCGCCCCAAAACAGGATGGTGCGGCTGTTCGCCATGGCCGCCTCGGTGGTGACCGGCACGCCCATCGCTCTGGATGAGCGCGAGAAGCTCAACGACGCGGGCCCGCAAACGCGGGCCCACGCGGCCGGCCTGCGTGTGTGGTGACTATGAAAACTGCCATGCCGCGCCGATGGTGGTGGCTTGCCGTTGCCGCACCACTGTTCGCGCTGCTCGCAGGCTTGTTGGTTTGCGAGGCGCTGGGCTGGCCGTTTCTTCAAGCACCGTTGCAGCAGATGTTGTCGCGCCATCTGCAGCGCGACGTGCGCATCGCCGGGCCCGCATTCAGCCTGCACCTGCTGGGCGGCATCAGGCTCCAGGCCGCGCGGCTGGAGGTCGCCGCACCGAGCTGGAGCAAGGCAGCCCACACGCTCCTGGCCCAGGAGCTCAGCGTCGAGATGCGCTACGTCGACCTGTGGCGCGCGCGCGGCGGCCAGCGCTTGCGCATCCACAGCCTGAAGGCGCGCGAGTTGAACGCCGAACTCGAGCGCTTGGCCGATGGCCGGGCCTCTTGGTCACGGGCTCAGGCCGTGGCACCCCCGCCACCGAGCTTTGGCCAACTTCGCGTGCATCAGGGGCAGCTGCATGTGCGCGACGAAATGCATGACCTGGACCTGCAAGTCAGCGGCTTCACCGTCGACGTCAAGCGCAACAGCGCGTCACTGCGCGCCGACATCAGCGGGCGCTACCGCAGCTTCCCGGTCAAGGCTGAGATGCAGGCCTTGGGCGTGCTGCCCTGGGAAGCTGGCGGCACGGATAACGCCAACTCTGCACTGACTGTAAAAGGCAGCGTCGGCCGCGCCAGCATGACGTTTGCCGGCCGTTTCATGCCGGCAGGCGCAGGCGCGCCGATGCTGGATGGCGTGACGGGGCGCTTCAGTCTGAGCGGCCCTTCACTGGCCGCCGTGGGCGAGCCCATGGGCGTGACGCTGCCGACCACCGCAGCCTTTCGCACCGAAGGTCTGGTCGCCAAGGAAGGCCGCATCTGGCGTGTGGTGGTGAACCAAGCCAGCATCGGCGCAAGCCAGTTGAACGGCGCCTTCAGCTACGACAGCGCGCCTGCCGTGCCGATGCTGGCCGGGCGACTCGGTGGCCGACGTCTGGCCATGGTCGACCTGGGGCCCGCGCTGGGGGTGATACCGGTGCCCGCACAGCGCAAGGCCGCGACGGGTGGCAAGGTGCTGCCCACCAGGGCCTTTGATCTCACGTCGCTGCGCACGATGGACGCCAATGTGCTGATCGATATCAACGAGGTCGATCTCAACGCCCGCTTGCTCGAACCCTTGAAGCCGCTGCGCGCCCATCTTGTGCTCAAGGGTGGTGTGCTCAGCCTCAACGACGTCGACGCACGTCTGGCCGATGGCCGCTTGCTCGGCCGGCTGATGCTCGACGGCCGCGCCAGCGTCGCGCTGTGGACGACTGAGTTGCGTTGGAGCGCGGTGCGTCTTGAGCGCTGGATCCACCAGGCGCGCACCACGGCCGCGCCGCCATGGATTTCAGGCAGCCTGGAGGGCAGCGCCACGCTGCGGGGCCAGGGCCGCTCCACCGCCGAAATTCTGGGCAGCCTTGCCGGACGCATGCACACCGAGCTGCGCGGCGGCACCGTGTCGCACCTGGCCATTGAAGCCGCAGGGCTGGACATCGCCCAAGGCCTGGGCGTGTGGATCAAGGGCGACGATGCCTTGCCTGTCACCTGCGCGGTGGCTGAGGTGGTGGCCACGGGCGGCGTGCTGCGGCCACGCCTGGCGGTGATCGACACGCGCGACTCCGTGGTCTGGCTCGACGGCTCGCTGTCGCTGGCCAGCGAGACGCTGGACATGCGCGCCATCGTGGCGCCCAAAGACTTCAGCCCGCTGGCGCTGCGCACGCCGCTGCGTGTGCGCGGCACCCTGGCGCAGCCGGTGGTGTCGCTGCAAAAGGACGCGCTCGTGCGCAAGCTCGGTGTGACCGCGCTTTTGGCACTGCTCAACCCGGTGGCCGCGCTGATTCCGCTGATCGACCCCGGCAACACCGACGCCGCACGCCGCGGCGCCAACGACTGCCGCAACCTGCACCTCAAATTGACGTCCATACGTTCGCCAACGCACTGACGGCAGCACACCGGGCGCCTACGCTGCCAGGACCCGGGCCTTTGCCCGACCAACCTCTCACTTCAAGGAAACACCATGAACCGATCGACATTGCTGGCAGCCGCCGCGCTTGCCCTGACCCTCGCCGCCTGCGACCGCCAGCCCGTGGTGGTGGTGCCGCCCACAACGGTGGCCGTACCGGGCCCCGCCGGGCCGACGGGCGCGACCGGAAGCACCGGAAGCACCGGCAATACCGGCAGCACGGGCAGCACCGGCGAACAAGGCAGCACCGGCAAACCTGGTGAAGGCACGACGGTGATCGTGCTGCCGCCGGCTGCGTCGGCGCCGCGCAACTAACTTTTAACCTAAGGAGAACTCCATGAGTCTCGGAACCATTCTGTTGATCGTCCTGATCTTGATGTTGATCGGCGCTTTCCCGAGCTGGCCGCACAGCCGCAGCTGGGGCTATGGCCCCATGGGTGGCCTGGGGCTGGTGGTCGTCGTTGTGCTCGTGCTGGTGCTGATGGGGCGCTTGTGACGCATAGGCCATGGCACGTCTGCGCGACGTTAGCGCTGTGTGCCTTGGCCGTGGCCGGTTGTGGTGACACCGCCAAACTCACGGTGGCCGCAGGTTCGGGGCCTGCCCCGCAATTGCCGCCACCCGTGTTGAGGTGGGTACCCACCGTGAACATTGCACCGGCCAAAGGCTGGGCCAGCGATGCGCAACCCACACCCGCGCCTGGCCTGGCGGTGGGTGCTTTCGCGCGCGGGCTGGACCACCCGCGCTGGCTGTACACACTGCCCAACGGTGATGTGCTGGTGGCCGAATCCAACGCCCCGCCGCGCCCCGAAGACGCCACGGGGATCAAAGGCTGGGTCATGCGAATGGTGATGCGCCGCGCCGGCGCCGGTGTGCCCAGCGCCAACCGCATCACGCTGCTGCGCGACAGCGACGGTGACGGCGTGGCCGACCTGCGTTCGGTGTTGCTTGAAGGTTTGAATTCGCCCTTTGGCATGGCCTTGGTGGGTGAGTTTCTCTACGTCGCCAACACCGACGCCGTGCTGCGTTTCCCCTACACCGCCGGCGCGACGCGCATCACCGAAGCCGGCCTGCAAGTGCTGGCGCTGCCCGCAGGGCCGATCAACCACCACTGGACGAAGAACCTCATCGCCAGTGCCGATGGCAGCAAGCTCTACGTCAGCGTGGGCTCCAACAGCAACGTGGCCGAGCGTGGCATCGAAGCCGAAGCCGAGCGCGGGGCGATCTGGGAAGTCGAGCTTGCCAATGGCTCGCACCGCGTCTTCGCATCGGGCTTGCGCAACCCGGTTGGCATGGCCTGGGAGCCCACCAGCGGCATGTTGTGGACGGTGGTGAATGAGCGCGATGAACTCGGCAGTGACCTGGTGCCCGACTACCTGAGCTCGGTGCAAGACGGTGCCTTCTACGGCTGGCCCTACAGCTGGTATGGCCCGCATGTCGACGTGCGCGTGCAGCCACCGCGCCCGGACCTGGTGGCCAAGGCCCTGGCCCCCGACTACGCCTTGGGCCCGCACACGGCCTCTTTGGGGCTGGTATCTGCGGTAGGTACGTCGCTGCCGCTGCCCTTTGCGCATGGCATGTTCGTGGGCCAGCACGGCTCGTGGAACCGCAGGCCGCACAGCGGCTACAAGGTGGTCTTCGTGGCGTTCGAGGCTGGCAAGCCCACCGCAGCCGCGCCGCGGGATGTGTTGACCGGCTTCCTGAGTGCAGGCGGTGACGCTTACGGCCGGCCCGTGGGCGTGGCGCTGGACAAGAGCGGCGCCCTGCTGGTGGCCGACGATGTCGGCAACGTGGTCTGGCGCGTGGTGTCGCGGCCGTGATCGCGTCGCGCCTGCGCATGCGGCTTGGTGCACTAACGTGCACGCTGATGGGCGTCATGCTGGCCGCGTGCGCCAGCCTGCCGCCAAGCACGCTGACGCGCGATATCGCGCCGAGCTCCGCCACGACCCCGCAGCTTGTTGGCAGCCGCGGGCCGCTCACCCCCACGCAAAGCAAGGCGGTGCTCGATGCCCTGAAACAGCGCAGCCCAGAGACCGACATCTTCGAGCGCCATCTGGCGGTGGAAGAAGCCGTCGCGGGCAGCCCGCTGACCACGGGCAACGCTGTGGTGCTCTTGCAAGATGGGCCCGCCACCTACCGCGCGATGCTGGCCGCCATCACTGCGGCGGTGGACCACGTCAACATGGAAACCTACATCCTTGATGACGACGAGGTCGGCCAGCGTTTCGCGCAAGAACTGCTGGCCAAGCAGGCGCAGGGCGTGCAGGTGAACCTGATCCGTGACAGCGTGGGCACCCCGGCCACACCCACGGCCTTTTTTGAGAAGCTGCAAGCGGCCGGCATCGCGGTGCTCGAATTCAACCCGGTCAATCCACTGACTGCGCGCAAAGGCTGGGAGCTCAACCAACGCGACCACCGCAAGCTGCTCATCGTGGATGGCCGCACGGCGTTTCTCGGTGGCATCAACATCAGCAGCGTGTACTCCGGCGGCTCCTTCAGCCAGGCCTCGCGCGTGCGACCCGGCGTGGGCCAAGAAAGCGGCGTCGCCTGGCGCGACACCCACCTGCAATTACAGGGCCCGGTGGTGACCGAACTGCAGCGGCTCTTTGTGGCTGCATGGGAGCAGCAGCAGGGCCCAGCGCTGGCGCCGCGCAACTACTTTCCGCCGCGCACCGCTGCGGGCAAAGAAGTCGTGCGCGCCATTGGCAGCTCGCCCGACGAGCCATTCAGCCAGATCTACGCCACGCTCTTGTCGGCCATCGGCAGCGCTGAGACCAGCGTGCAGATCACCAACGCCTACTTCGCGCCGGATCCGCAGTTGCTGGACGCGCTGAAGAGCGCTGCTGCGCGTGGTGTTGATGTCAACCTGATCTTGCCGAGCAAGACCGACTCCTGGCTGATCTTCCACGCCGGCCGCGGCTACTACGACGAGCTCTTGCACGCCGGCGTGAAGATCCACGAACGGCGCGACGCCGTCTTGCATGCCAAGTCGGTGTTGGTCGACGGCGTGTGGGCCACCGTCGGCTCCACCAATCTCGACTGGCGCAGCTTCCTGCACAACCATGAGCTCAACGCCGTGGTGCTGGGCAGCGGCTTCGGCTCGCAGATGCGGGCGATGTTCGACAAAGACCTGGCGGCGTCAAACACCCTCACCTTGCAAGCCTGGCGACAGCGCGGGCTAGACATGCGGCTGCGTGAGTGGTTCGCGCGCATTTGGGAGTACTGGCTGTGAGCTCAGCGCCTGTGCATCTGGGGTTCTTGCGTGCGTTGCCGTACAGACGTGCCTGACCTACATGGTCATGCTCCACTGACTGGAGGTCCATGAATGATTCACACCTTGAACAAGCGCAAGACCCTGACCGTCACCAAGCGCACAACGCCGGCGCAAGGCCTGGCGCAACAGAAGTCCGACTTCACCGCCGAGGGCGCGCCGCCCCCTGAGCGGGCAGCGTCGGCCGTGCCCGGCAACGCTGAGGCCACGCACCCGCAGCCCGCCGACACGCGCACCGCAGGTCATGGCTCTTGACGCGCTATCGCTCGTGCGCAGCGCGAATACTTCAGCGCCCGACGCACCGCCCGCTGCCGCCACCCATGGCGCAAGGCAGGCGGGCGCGTGGCTGATGCCAGGGGAGCCCAACCATACCGCCAACGACGACTGCGACACGCTGCTCGGCGCGATTGAGAGCCGCTTGCGCAGCGTCGTTGGCAGCACCGTGCCGATGGACCCCGCGCTGCAGCCGCCGCTGCACACGCAGATGCGTGCGCAGGTGCTGGAATGTGTGCAAGCCCTGGAGCAGCTGCAAATGCTGCTGACCCATGAACGCCAGCGCCATGGCAGCGCCGCCAGCGGTGCGGCCCTGGTGCAAGCGCAGCTCACGCAAGCGCTGGCCGATCTGGCACGCACGCGCAGCGAGGAGCTGCTGGCACAGCACCGCGCCCTGCACGACGGGCTGACCTCGCTGCCCAACCGCAGCTTCTTCCGACAACGCCTGGACCATGCGCTGACCGAGCATGCTTCTGCGCCCATGCCGCTGGCGGTGCTGTACCTTGACCTGGACGGCATGAAGCAGGTCAACGACCGCCATGGTCACTGCGTCGGTGATCGGCTGCTGCAGATCGTGGCGTCACGCCTGAGCGGCGCGGTGCGCAGCGCCGATGTGGTCAGCCGACAAGGCGGCGACGAGTTCGCGCTCTTGATGGCACCACCGCCCGGCCGCGAGGATATTGCGGCGCTGGCCGTCAAGCTATATGACACGGTGGCGGCACCCGTGCAACTGGGCGCCGTGCAGCTCAGCGTGCGCGCCAGCATCGGCATCGCGATGACCCCGCTTGACGGCGACAGCGCCGACACACTGCTGGACCATGCGGATGCGGCGATGTACCAGGCCAAGCGACAGCAAAGCCGCTACGTGTTCTTCGACGCCATGACGGCTGCGGCTTGGACCCAGCGGCGCGGCGGCCGCATCACAGCCCTCAGCGCTGCGGCTGTGTCCGTGTCATCGCCGTTAGCAGCAGCTGCGGCAGCAGGCCGGTAAGCGCAGCAGACTTGGCCGCCCAGCGCCAAGGGCGAGCCCAGCTCAGCACGGCACCGCACAGCAAAGCCGCGCCGAGCAGTTTGATGGGATGGGCCTGCGCCAGCGGCTGCAGCGCGATGCGTGCCGCACCACCCGCCAGAGCCACGGCCGGGCGCATGGGTTGGCGCGCCCACCACAGGCGCGCCGCCGGCACGATGACGCTACCGACCGACGTGGACGCGAATCGGCTGACGCCGCGCTGCCACCAACTTGCACCTTGCCAGGCTTGACCTGGCGCCGACCCTGGCGTCACGGCTGGGGCCATCGCCAAACGCAGCCCTTGGCGCGACTGCGCGAGCCGTTCGCACGCCATCAATAGATCGTTCATGGTGGTGTGGCCTCGCGCAACATCGTGAGATCGGCCTGCAGTTGGCGTTGCAGATGCTCGAAGGCCGGGTTGTCCTTGCGCAGACTGGCGCAAAGCAGGCATGCCACACCGATCAGCGCCGGCGTGGCGGGCACCGCCAGCAACAACCACGGCATATGCATCTGCGCCAGTGGCATCAGCGCCAGGAGCAGCAAGGCCATACCGATCAGCAACAAGGCCAGCAGCAAGGCACCGACGCCCGCCGCAAGCAGCAAGGCACGTGCACGCCACTGGAGCGATGCGATGCGTAGCTCCAGCCTGGCCAGGTTGGCGTAGGCGTCCGCGTGTTCCAGCAGCCGGTGCGGCTGGCTGGCAATCAAGCCAAACAGCGGGTGCATCACTGCCGACCCCTGGAGTGGCTAACACATGAACTACGCGCCGCCACGTTCAGCTCAGCGACCGGGCCTGTGCATCAGACTCAGCAGCGCCATCAAGGCCGCGCCGGTGGCCGCCGCGATGAGCACCGCCTTGAGCGGGTCTTGCTGGACATAACCGGAAGCGCTGCCCGACCACTGGCGAGCTTTGTCGCGCAGCTGTTGCGAGCCATCGTGCACCGCATCCAAACCTCGCTGGGCCAGAGCCTGCGCCTGGTCGCTGACACGATGGATGGCTGGCGTGGCGAGATCCTGCATTTGCTTGACGCCTCCGGCCATGCTGTCGAGCGCGCCTTGGGCACTGCGCTCGATGCCTTGCACCGCAGCTTGAAGAGCTTGGTCAGCAGCGGGCCGCAGCGTGTCGGTGGCAGCGTTTTGGGTGTCGCTGGGGTTGATTCTGATCATGGTTGCATCCTTGGTTGGGTGGGGTGAATTGACTGGTGGAAGTGCCGTCAGTCGGCGGCCACTACGGCGTCAAGAGCGTTTGATGAGGCCGAAGAGAAAGGTCGCGATGGCGAGCACCGCGAAGACCACGAACAAGATCTTGGCAATGCCCACGGCACTGGCAGCGATGCCACCAAAGCCGAACAGCGCCGCGATCAGCGCAATGACGAAAAAGACGACGGCGTAGTGCAGCATGGTGAGCTCCTGAATCCGCGCAGCGCACATGGCTGCGACGAATTCAGTGTCGGGTCAAGCGTGGCAGCGAACCAGCGGCGGCCACGCAGTCCTGCTGTAGGACATGGCCGCCTTGCCCCCACAACACAGGGGCAGCGCGGGCGCGGCGTCAGGCCGCTGTGGGGGCGATCACGGGCAGCCGAATGCGGATCAAGGTGCCATCACCTGGCTTGGCGTGCAGCTCCATCACGCCGCGCTCGGCCTCGACGCGAAAGCGCATGCCCAGCAGTCCGTGGGCCCCATTCGTCAGTTGCGTGGGGTCGAAGCCGACGCCGTCGTCGCGCACGGCGATCAAGGCCATGCCGTCCTCTGGCGCGAGGGTGATCCAGACCTGCCGGGCCTGCGCGTACTTGCTGATGTTGGTGATGGCCTCTTGCACCACGCGATAGACCACCAGTTCAATCTCGGGCGTCAGCTCGACGCTGCGCAAGTCGCAGTGAACCTCGACGCCCGAACGTTCAGCGAATTCACGCGCCAGGATCGCCAAGGTTTCGGCCAGGCCCAGGTTCGTCAATGCCGAAGGGCGCAGGTCTTCGATGATGCGGCGCTTGAGTGCAATGCCTTCGTTCAGCGTCACCACCAGATGCGCCAACCTCTCCTGTGCTTCAGGCGCCGTGCCGGCCAGGCGCGATTTGATGCGCGCGGCGTCGAGCTTGGCCGAGGTGAGCAAGGCACCGAGCTCGTCGTGCAGGTCGCGCGCCAGGCGCGCACGTTCGTCTTCACGCGCGGTTTGCAGGTGGCGCGCCAGCTCGGTCAGCTCGGCCGTGCGCTGCGCAACCTCAAACTCCAGCACATCGCGTTCGGCCTGCACCGCGAGCTTGAGCTGCTGCTGGTGGCGCTTCAAGGCGAATGTCTGCCGCAGATAGAGCGACAACGCCAACAGGCTGATGGCACTGAGCGCGGCCACGCCGATGCGGCTGAGCAGCAAGGTGCGGTAGACCTCGGCCCTGCCCGTCGCGACGTTCTTGGTCTCGTAGGCGAGCAGCTCGCTGCTGAGCTGCCGCACGAGCTCCATCTGCTCTTTGCCGATGTTGCTCATCACCAGCTCGACGCTGGCTTCGCGTTTGCCTTGGTCGTGGAGCTCGATCGTCAGCGCCAACTCGGACAGCTTGGCCTGCACAGCTGCGCGCAATTTGGCCACCGTGTCTGTCGCACCAGCGTCGTCGGCATAGTGCTTCTGCAAAGCCTGGAGTGAGCGTTCGATCTCCTGCTGGGATGCCGCGTAGGGTTGCAAGTGGTCGGCGCGCCGCGTCAACAAGTAGCCGAGCTGCGCGGCCTCAGCCACGAGCACGTTGCGCTCAAGACCCTGCATCGTGGTGCGCGCGATGGCCATGCCGCCAAGCTCATCCATCGATTCAATCGAGCTCCAATACCCGCCTTCGCTGATAAAGATCATCACCAGCGCCGCAAGGCAGGCCAGCGGGAAGACAATAAGATTGCGCTTGACGACTGCAGGCGACTTCAACTTCGGCCCTTTTGGACTGCGCGCACACCATGATTCGAATTGCCATCGTTGACGACCATGCCGTGGTGCGCGCCGGTTTGCGGCAGTACTTCGCCGAGCAGATCGACATGGAAGTGGTGGCCGAAGCCGCCAACGGGCGCGAGGCGCTGGACATCGTGCGCCAGGGTGAGGTTGACGTCATCGTGCTGGACATTTCGATGCCCGACCAAAGCGGTGTCGACGCGCTGGCCGCGATCCGCGCGCGCGACGCCGACTTGCCCGTCCTCATCCTCAGCGGTTTTCCCGAAGAGCATTACGCCACCACGTTGTTGCGCCAGGGCGCCAGCGGCTACCTTAACAAGGACTGCGACCCCGAGGAGCTTTTGCGCGCCATCCGCACCGTCTACCGCGGGCGCAAGTACATCACCGCGGGTGTGGCCGAGCAGTTGGCCGACGGCCTGAGCCGTGGTGGCGACCAGCCGCCGCACACGCACCTCTCGGAACGCGAATTGCAAGTCTTCTTGCGCCTGGCCAAAGGCGAGACCATTGGCCATATGGCCACCAGCATGTCCTTGAGCGTGAAGACGGTGAGCACCTACCGCACGCGCGTGATGGAAAAGATGGGGCTGGAGTCGAACAGCGACTTGACCTACTACGCGCTGAAGAACGGGCTCATTCAGTAGCAGGTTCGCTGCGGCTGCCATCGCCGACAGCTCAGTTCAGCGAGCCTTGGCCGCTGTTGCCACCGTCACCACTTTCGCCCTTGGCAAGCCGCGCGCAGTAATGCAGCAGCGCGTCGATGTCATGCGATTTGTCGAACACTTTGTCGGCACCCAGCGCCAAGCATTTGCGCCGCATTTCTTGCGTGGCGTAGTTACTCAGCACCACCAGCTTGCAGTCGCTATCGGGCAAGCCCTGCGCGGCACGCAGCACGCCCAGACCCGAACCACTCTTGAGGAAGATGTCGACGATGACCAGGTCGACCTCGCTGCCCGAATGTTCAAGCCATGCCACCGCGCCAGCCTCGTCTTCGGCTGTGCCCACCACCTGGAGTGGGCCCAGCTCTTCAAGCGTGGCGATGAGGTTTTCTCGGATCAGCGGGCTGTCTTCGACGATGTAGGTCTTGAGCCTGTGCATGGGTGACGGATTCTCGGTCATGCCCAAGGCGGCTGCGGGCACGCCCTGCCGACTGGCGTTCGCATAAGGCTGCGCACTTGGCCCGCATGACGCCGCGCGTGTTGAGTACTGAGTAACCACCCGCCGAGTGTGCGCTTCATTCCCAGGCCATGACAGTGGCGCTCGACGCGGCTGCGCGTAGGCGCTGTCCTACACACCCGAGGTTTGCATGATCGGGGTGGCGTCGACCTTGGCCGATGGCTGCGAGCGAACCAAGTTGGGACGGCGAAAGGCGCTCTGAGCGGCCCTGAATTCCGACCGTGGGAATTTCATGGGAACAAAGCACAGCGAGCCCATCCAGTACGGTGCTCGCAAGTCTTTGATTTGATTGGTGGGCCCTGCAAGATTCGAACTTGCGACCAACGTATTAAGAGTCCGCGACGATTGCGCCGAAAAGCATCCTAAGTTGTTGATCTAAAACGACTCCTGTTTGTACCAATTTGTACACATTTGGCCGTGTAGGCATAATAAGCGTCTTCACC
>JANMMH010000246.1:0-4483 GCA_031373055.1 Rubrivivax sp.
GAGATCGATTTTCTTGAGCGGGCTGGTGCGCGCCAGCAGCTCGACGCCATCGCCAGCAGCCTGACCGACGTACTGGCCCGTGCGCGCCAGGGCGCGCTGCTGCGCGAAGGCCTGCGCGTGGTGTTGGCAGGCCAGCCCAACGTCGGCAAGAGCTCCCTGTTGAACGCGTTGGCTGGCGCCGAGCTGGCCATCGTGACGCCCATTGCCGGTACCACGCGTGACCGTATCAGCCAGACCATCCAGATCCACGGCGTGCCGCTGCACATCACCGACACGGCAGGCTTGCGCAGCGACACCACGGCGCACGACGCTATCGACGCGATTGAGCGCATCGGCATCCAGCGCAGCTGGCAAGCCATCGCGGAGGCTGACGCGGTGATCTTCCTGCGCGACCTCACGCGCATCGGGCAAGTCGACTACGACGCCGCCGACGCACGCATTCTCGAAGAGCTAACAAGCAAAGCGGTGGACAGCCAGCGCATCGTCGAGGTCTTCAACAAGAACGATGCGGCGCCACTCGCAGCGCACAAGCCCGGCGCACTGGCGCTGTCGGCGCGCAGCGGCGCGGGCCTGGATGCGCTGCGCGAAACCCTGCTAGAACGTGCCGGCTGGCAAGCCGCACCCGAGGGCCTGTTCATCGCGCGCACCCGCCACGTGCAGGCGCTGCGCCAAGCCCAGGCGCATCTGCACGCAGCCCAGGCCCACGCCGCGCAGCAAGCCATTGCGCTTGAGTTGTTAGCCGAAGAGCTTCGGCTGGCGCATGACGCACTGGGGCAGATCACCGGGCGCATGTCGGCCGACGCGCTGCTAGGGGAGATCTTCAGCCACTTTTGCATTGGCAAGTAGCCGGCCAAGCGACCCAGCACGCGCCGCTCAGCCCTTCAGCAATTTTGCCTCAGCCAACGCCAGCGCCTCAGGCAAGCCCGACAGCACCAACGTGTCGCCCGGCGCCAGCACCAACCCGTCATCGGGCTTGATCACAGTGCCCGCCGTGCGCCGCACCGACACCACCTTCACGCCCACCGCATGCAGCGCCAGCGAGGCTAACTTGCGAGATGCGTGCACACTGGCCGGCGGCAGCGTGACGCTTTGCAGCCGTGCCTGCTGAAGCTCTTCCACCGTGTCGTCATCGGCGCCGTGGAAGTAGCCGCGCAAGAGGCCGTAGCGCGCGTCGCGTGCATCGCGCGTGAGGCGGATGACCTTGCGCATCGGCACGCCCACGAGTGCCAGCGCATGGCTGGCGAGCATGAGCGAGCCCTCGATGGCTTCGGGCACCACTTCGGTCGCGCCAGCCGCGCGCAGCACTTCAAGGTCGGCGTCGTCGATGGTGCGCACGATCACGGGCACCGTGGGCGCGTGCTCTCGCACCAAGCGCAGAATCTTCAGCGCCGAGGGCGTGTCGGGGTAGCTCACCACCACGGCGTGGGCGCGCGCCAGGCCGGTGGCCATCAGGCTTTGCAGACGAGCGGCGTCGCCAAACACGACGCTCTGGCCAGCCGCCGCGGCCTGGCGCACGCGGTCGGGGTCGAGGTCCAGCGCCATGTAGGGGATGTGCTGCGTGCCCAGCATGCTGGCCAGGTTTTGGCCGCTGCGACCGTAGCCGCAAATGATCACGTGCTTCTCGGCGCCGATGGACTTGCGCGCGATGGTGGTGAGCTGCAGCGACTGCATCATCCAGTCGCTGCTGACCAGCCGCATCACGATGCGGTTGCTGTACATCACGAGGAAGGGCGTGGCAAGCATCGACAACACCATGCTGGCCAAGATCGGGCTTAGCCATTCGGGCGAGACAAGCGAGTTTTCCGCGCCCAGCGTGAGCAGCACAAAGCCGAATTCACCCGCCTGCGCAAGGTACAGGCCCGTGCGCAGAGCTACACCGGGTGCCGCACCAAAGCCGCGTGCCAGCAAGGCCACCAGGGCCGACTTGGCGAACACCGGAGCGCAGGTGAGCATCAACACCAGCAACCATTGGTCGATGACGGGCCGCCAGTCCAGCTTCATGCCGATGGTGATGAAGAAGAGGCCCAGCAGCACGTCGTGAAACGGCCGGATGTCGGTCTCAACCTGGTGCTTGTATTCGGTCTCGGCCACGAGCATGCCAGCGACAAAGGCACCCAGCGCCAGCGACAGCCCGGCTTCTTCGGTCAGCCATGCCAGCCCCAGTGTGACGAGCAGCAGGTTGAGCATGAACAGCTCTTCGCTCTTGTAGCGCGCCACCAGCGTGAGCCACCAGCGCATGACACGCTGGCCGCCCACGAGCAGGATCGTCAGCAAGACCACGGCCTTGAGCAGCGCGATGCCCAGCGACATCATCAAGTCGTGGCCACTCTCGTTCAGCGCAGGGATCAAGACCAAGAGCGGCACCACGGCCAGGTCCTGGAACAGCAGCACGCCGAGCACGCGCCGGCCATGTTCGCTCTCGAGCTCCAGCCGCTCGGCCATGAGCTTGACGACGATGGCGGTGGACGACATCGCCATTGCCCCACCCAGCACCACCGCACCGCGCCAGCCCATCTGCCAGGGCTCGCCGGCCACCGCGTTCCAGCCCCACACCAGCAAGACATGCCCGGCGAGCGTGCCGGCCATGGTCAACAGCACCTGCGAAAAGCCAAGGCCGAAGACGAGGGTGCGCATGCTGCGCAGCTTGGGCAGGTTGAATTCGAGGCCGATGACGAACATCAAGAAGACGACGCCGAACTCGGCCAGGTACTTCACGCCAGCGTTGTCTTTGGCCAGCGCCAGCGCGTTAGGCCCGATGAGCACGCCCACGACCAAGTAGCCCAACATCGGCGGCAACTTCAGCGCGCGACAGGCCACGACGCCTAGTACCGCAGCGACAAGGTAGAGCAAAACGAGTTCGAGGGTACTGGCCATGGCTACCTAGAATGCCTCATCGTATTCGACACTTGGCCACGTTTTGACTGCTGCAATCCCCTTCGACGCTGCCCGTGCACTGGCCCTCGCCGCACAAACTTTCGAGATCGAAGCGCGTGCGCTCTTGGGTCTTGCCGCGCGGCAAGGTGACGGGTTTGCCGCAGCCGTGAAGACCATGCTCGACGGTCGCGGCCGCGTGGTGGTGATGGGTATGGGCAAGAGCGGGCACGTCGGTCGCAAGATCGCCGCCACGCTGGCCTCCACCGGCACACCGGCCTTCTTTGTGCACCCGGCAGAAGCCAGCCATGGCGACCTCGGCATGCTCATGGGTGGTGACGTCGTGCTGGCCATCAGCAACAGCGGTGAGAGCGACGAGCTCGCGGCCATCCTGCCCGCGATCCGCCGCCTGGGCGTGACGCTGGTGGCGATGACGGGGCAGCCCGCGTCAAGCCTGGCGCGCCACGCCGACATCGTCATCAGCAGCGCCGTTGATCAAGAAGCCTGCCCGCTGAACCTGGCGCCCACGGCCAGCACCACGGCGCAGATGGCGCTTGGCGACGCGCTGGCCGTGGCACTGCTCGACGCACGCGGTTTTCGTGAAGACGACTTCGCGCGCGCGCACCCTGGTGGCAGCCTGGGCCGCAAGCTCCTGATGCATGTGCGCGACCTGATGCGCAGCGGTGACGCCGTGCCGCGCGTGGCGCCCGATGCCAGCTTCACGGAGCTGCTGCGCGAGATGACAGGCAAGGGTTTTGGCTTTGCCGCCATCAGCGACGAGGCCGGCCGCGCCGTGGGCATCTTCACCGACGGCGACTTGCGCCGCTTGATCGAACAAGGCCGCGACCTGCGCGCTTTGCTCGCCCGCGACGTCATGCACACGGCACCCAAGCTCGTGCGCGACGACGCCTTGGCGGTGGATGCGGCGGAGGTGATGGAGCGCTTTCGCATCACCAGCGTGCTGGTCGTGGACGCGGAGCTGCGCTTGGTGGGCGCGCTCAACAGCAATGACTTGATGCGGGCGAAGGTGATCTAGCACTCGACCCTCACCCTAGCCCTCTCCCCGCCAGGGAGAGGAGGCCGAGCCTCAAGCCAGGGTACCCGCCTGAAAGTCCTGCACCGCCTGCATCAACTCAGCCCGCGTGTTCATCACAAAGGGCCCGTGCTGTGCGATGGGTTCACGCAGCGGCTGGCCGGCGATGAGGAGCAAGCGCGCGCCCTCAGTGCCGGCTTGCATGGTCACGCCATCACTCTGCGCGTCATTCGCCAGGATGGCCATGCGCTGGCGGCGCACCAGGGTGTCGGCTAACGTTATTTCGCCACGGTAGACGTAGGCGAAGGCGTTGTGCGCGGCGGGCAGCGGCTGCTCAAAACTCGCGCCGGCGTCGAGATGTACGTCGAGGTACAGCGGCATCGTGGCGTCGCGCTGCACGGCGCCTTCCACGCCGTGGCAGTGCCCGGCGATCACACGCACCCGCACGCCCGGCAGGGTTAACTCGGGCACCTCGTCGTTGGCGATGTCGCGGTACCAGGGCGCGCGCATCTTGTCGCGCGCGGGCAGGTTCAGCCAAAGCTGAAAACCTTCCATCGCGCCGTCTTCCTGCTCGGGCAT
>JANMMH010000249.1:0-2106 GCA_031373055.1 Rubrivivax sp.
TCGCTGCAAGACATCCTGGCGCGCCACCTGGCCGAGCACGGCACGCTCGCGAACGTGGCCGAATTTGTCGCCGTGCACTTGAACGACACCCACCCCGCCATCGGTGTGGCCGAGTGGATGCGCCTGCTGGTCGACGAACACGGCTGGCCTTGGGCACAGGCGTGGGCCTGCACCACACAAGTCTTCAGCTACACCAACCACACCTTGATGCCCGAGGCACTGGAGACCTGGGCCGTGGCCTTGATGCAACGCGTGCTGCCCAGGCACATGGACATCATCTACCGCATCAACCACGAGTTCTTGAGCATGGCGGCGGCCACGCGGCCGGGCGACAGCGCCTTCATGCAGCGCATGTCGCTGATCGACGAGCGTGGTGAGCGCCGCGTTCGCATTGCGCACCTGGCCGTCGTGGGCAGCCAAAAGGTCTACGGTGTCTCGGCCCTGGATTCCGACTTGCTGGTGCAGACCATCTTTGCAGACTTCGCCAGCCTGTGGCCCGAGCGCTTCATCAACGTGACGAACGGCGTTACGCCACGGCGTTGGTTGGCGCAGGCCAACCCGGGCCTCGCGACCCTGCTCGACCAGACACTGGGCAAGGCCTGGCGGCTGGATCTGGACCAACTCAGCCAGCTGCGCAGCAAGGCCGCCGACCCGGCGTTTCGCAGCGCCTTCCTGGCCATCAAACTCGCCAACAAAGAGCGGCTGGCCGCGCACATCGCGCACAGCACGGGCATCACGGTCGACCCGCGCAGCCTCTTTGACGTGCAGGTCAAGCGCATCCACGAATACAAGCGCCAGCTGCTCAACGTGCTGCACGTGGTGGCGCGCTACCAGGCCATGCTCGCCGACCCCCACAGTGACTGGGTGCCACGTACGGTGATCTTCGCGGGCAAGGCGGCGTCGAGTTATGTCAGCGCCAAGAACATCATCCGGCTCATCCACGATGTGGGCCAGGTCATCAACCACGTCGCGCGTTTGCGCGGGCGCTTGAAGCTGGTGTTCATTCCGAACTACGGCGTCTCGGTGGCCGAAGTCATCATGCCCGGCGCCGACTTGTCCGAGCAGATTTCCACCGCCGGCACCGAAGCCTCGGGCACCGGCAACATGAAACTCGCCATGAACGGCGCGCTCACGATCGGCACCGACGACGGCGCCAACATCGAAATCCGCCAGCAGGTGGGCGACGACAACATCTTCATCTTCGGCAAGAGCACGGCCGAGGTCGCCGCCGAGCGCGCGCGGGGCTACCAACCCATGAGCTTGTACGAGAACAATCCGCGGCTCAAGGCCGTGCTCGACGCCATCGGCGGCGGCGCGTTCTCCATCGACGAGCCGGCGCGCTACCGCGCACTCATCGACAGCTTGCTCTGGGGCGGCGACCACTACCTGCTGCTGGCCGACTTTGAGTCCTACATGGCCGCGCATGGGCGTGTCGACGCACTCTTTCGCGACCCGCAGGCCTGGGCCGCCAAGGCCATCGCCAACGTCGCTGGCATGGGCATGTTTTCTACCGACCGCACGATTGCCGAGTATGCCCGGCGCGTCTGGAAACTAACGCCGCAGCAGCGCTGACACGCGACGCCCGCCATGCTCGCTGCTCACGACATTGACGCACTGTGCAGCGGCCGCCACGGCGACCCCTTTGCCGTGCTCGGCCCGCACCGCGATGCCGAGGGGAAGTGCTGGGTGCGCGCCCTTCTGCCCGGCGCCGCCAGCGCGTCGGTGGTGGACTTGGCCGGCGAGCCGATGGCCCACTTCAAGCAGCGCGACGTGCGCGGCCTCCTCGAAGCGCGCCTCGCCAAGCGCAAAGCCGACAAACCCTACCGGCTGCACGTGCACTGGGCCGATGGCCATGAGTCGATCATCGAAGACCCCTACCGCTTTGGCGCGGTGCTGGGCGAGATGGACCTCTGGTGGCTGGGCGAAGGCACCCACTTGCGGCCGTTCGAAGTGCTGGGCGCCACGCCGCGGGTGATGGACGGCGTCAACGGCACGGCCTTCGCGGTGTGGGCGCCCAACGCCAGCCGTGTCAGCGTCGTGGGCGACTTCAACTTCTGGGACGGCCGCCGCCACCCCATGCGCCTGCGCCGCGAGTGCGGCGTATGG
>JANMMH010000279.1:0-2027 GCA_031373055.1 Rubrivivax sp.
CTCACGCTCGGTGACCTGCTCGACACGCAGCTCCGACATCTGGCGGAAGTTGCGCTCGATCACGGTGGTGGCTTCGCGGATGCGCTGCTCAAGGTGGGCTTTGCTTTCTTCGGCCGCCACCAGCGCGCGCCCGTGCTGCTGCACCATGCGCAAGCCCAGCAAGACAAAGAGCAGCGGCGGGACCATCAGCGCCGTGTGGGCCAGCAGTTGCAGCGCGCCCGTGAACTGCGCGGCGAACTCGATCACGCCGGTGACGGCCACGGCCAGCAGCATCGCCGCCATCAGCCAGAACGAGCGCAGCCGGTGGTGCCAGGTCAGGCGGAGATACAGCACGGCGGCGGCCACCACTTGCAGCGCGAACAGCACCTCCCACGCCAGCAGCCCGGCGTACAGCCGCCCGGGGCCGAGCACGATCAAACTGAGTGGCATGAACGCGCACTGCAGTGGCAAGGCGACATCGACCCAGTGCACGCGCGTGCGTGCATAGCGCAGCAGGAATTGCACCGCTGCCATGGTGATGAAAGGCAGCATGGCCGCGAGCAGCAACTCGGCCACGCTGTGTGGCAACGGTATCTCGCGCAGCCACAAGCGCGCGTCGATCAAGGCCCAGCCGACACACAGTGCGCCGAAGTAGGCCAGGTGGCTGTCACGCCGCTGGGTGAAGCCCATCACGAACATGAAGCTACCCATCAACAAGAGGGTGGCGCCCAGCGCCTGCGGCAGGGTGACGTGCAGCGCTGTGCGCCGCGCGTGGCGCGGCGCCAGCTCGCTCAAGGAGCCGACTTCCAGTACCGAGAGTTGTGCCGCGCGGTGGCGCGAGCCGACCCTGGCCAGGGCGTTGCCGGCCACCTTGATGTCCAACACGTTGCTGCCGGCCAGCAGCAGGGCGGTGGGCAGCAGCACCAGCTGCGGGTGGTTGCAGTTGTGCGTCAGCGGCGCTTGCATGCGCCCGCCGCTGTCGACAAGTTGGCCGTTGAGCTGCACTTCAAAGTTGGTGCAGACCTGGGGGATGTACAGCGCTTGCAGGGCACCCACCGCGGCTGCGGCGGGCAGCGTGAAGTTCACGCGGTACCAAATGGGGCCGCTGGCGCCTGGCCGCGTGCGCGACCACTCGTCGGGCAGACCCACGGCAAGCGTGGGTGCGTCGACGGGGAAGCTGGTGCCACTGCCTTGCGCCGTTAGCGCGCGGTCGATGCTGAGTGCGGCTGCCGACGCCCAGGGCAGGCCGCCGAGCAACATCCACAGGGTCAAGAGGCGCAGCAGCATCGGCAATCGGGTGGCTTCCAGGCAGGGTGAAACTCGCCGCGACGATTGTGCTTGAGCGCCCTTGCGCGCCACCACGGCGACAATGCGAACTCCTGCCGCAAAGCGCCCCGCCAAAGCCCCCTGCATGATCCGCCGTCACAGCCTTGAGCCCGCAAGCCCGTCGCGTCTGGCGCACCTGTGCGGGCCCATGGACGCACACCTGCGCAGCATTGAAGTGGCCCTGAACATCAAGCTCGCCCGGCGTGACCACAACTTTCGCATCGAAGGCGAACGCGACGCTGTGGAGCGCGCTAGCACCTTGATCGACACCCTGTACGCCGCCGCCGAACGCCCCATCGGCGAGCGCCGTTTGCAGCTGGCACTGATCGACGCGATGGCGCCACCGCGTGACCTTGACGCACCAGCAGACGAGCCCCCCGTCGTACTGCGCACGCGCCACGCCGAGCTGAGCGGGCGCACCCCGAATCAACTTCAATACCTGCGCCAGATGCTGGCCATGGACATCAGCTTTGGCATCGGCCCAGCCGGTACCGGCAAAACCTTCCTGGCCGTGGCCTGCGCGGTCGACGCGCTCGAGCGCCAGAGCGTGCAGCGCATCGTGCTCACGCGCCCGGCGGTGGAAGCCGGCGAGCGCCTGGGTTTCCTGCCGGGTGACCTGGCACAGAAGGTCGACCCCTATCTGCGCCCGCTCTACGACGCGCTCTACGACCTGATGGGCTTTGAGCGCGTGACCAAGGCCTTCGAGAAAGGCCTGATCGAAA
>JANMMH010000281.1:0-5709 GCA_031373055.1 Rubrivivax sp.
TCAAGGTGGCGTTTGCCGAAGGCGACCTGCTCGCCGTGCGTCAACGTGCGGTCGACGTTAGCCGCGCCGGCTGCTTGCGCGAGATGAATGCGGCTGGCGCAGCGTTGTTTGATCAACCACGCGGCGGTGACGTGGTCGGCGTGCACGTGGGTGTCCAGCGTGGCCACCAGCGTCAGGCCGAGTTCGCGCACCAGGGCGAGGTCACGCCGCACCTGGTCGAACACGGGGTCGATGAGCAGCGCTTCGCCTGAAGCGCTGTCGCCCAACAAGTACGTGTAGGTCGACGAGCTGGGGTCAAAGAGTTGGCGAAAAATCAACATCGCATGCGCTCCCCATGATCATCGACGCCGTGCTCACACGCCGTGAAGTTCGACCTCAAACACCAGCGTGGCGTTGGGCGGAATCACGCCGCCGGCGCCGCGTGCGCCATAGCCCAGCTCGGCGGGAATGGTCAGCACGCGCGTACCGCCGACCTTCATACCGGCGACACCTTCGTCCCAGCCGCGAATGACTTGGCCGGCACCCAGCGCGAAGGCGAAGAGGTCGCCACGGTCTTTGCTGGAATCGAACTTGCGCCCGCGCTTGTTGTCGGCCGCAGCGTCGTGCAGCCAGCCGGTGTAGTGAACCTGGACGCGCTGGCCGGCGCGCGCTTCGTCGCCGGTGCCCTCTATGGTGTCGTCGAAATGCAGGCCGCTGTCGGTGGTGGGCATGGTGCTTTGTCCTTAAGTGAAGCAGTGGTGAAGGGCGCGCATCATGCCATCCATCGTGCGCGCCAGGCTTGCACGGCTTGCGCCAGCCAGTCGGCAAGCAGCTCGGACTTGCTCGGCGGCAAACCCAACACCGAGGCGGCGGCTTGCAGCGCGCGCAAGGGCTGCCGGGTGTCGAGCGGCAAGGCGCCGTTTTGTTTCGACAGCTTGTGGCCGTCGCTGCCTAACACCAAGGGTGTGTGCATATAGCCTGGTGTGGGCAGCCCCAGGCTTTGTTGCAGAGCGATCTGGCGTGCTGTGTTGTCGGCCAGGTCTTCGCCGCGCACGATGTCGCTCACACCCTGGTGCGCGTCGTCCACCACCACGGCGAGCTGGTAGGCCCACAGGCCGTCGGCGCGCTTGAGCACAAAGTCGCCGACCTCGTGCTCGATGTCTTGCGCCATCGCGCCCAGCCGGCGGTCTTGCCACTGGGTGATGCCGCTGGCGCAGCGCAAGCGCACGGCGCGCGCGGGCTTGCCGTGCAGGCCGCTGCGGCAGGTGCCGGGGTAGATGAGCTCACCAAAGCGTGCGCGCTGGGCGCCGTTGGCCGCGATGGCGCCTTCGATTGCTTGGCGTGTGCAGCCGCAGGGGTAGGCCAGGCCCGCGGCCAGCAGGGTTTCTAACGCTGAGGCGTAGGCGGCAGAGCGCGTGCTTTGCCACAGCGCCGGCGCTTCAGTGATGAGCCCACAAGCGGCGAGCTGTTGTTGAATCAACTCGGCAGCACCCGCCGCGCAGCGCGGTGTGTCGATGTCTTCGATGCGCAGCAGCCAGCGCCCGCCGTGCGCACGCGCGTCGAGCCAGCTCGCGAGTGCGGCCACCAGCGAGCCGGCGTGCAGTGGGCCGGTGGGCGAGGGCGCAAAGCGGCCGATGTAGGCAGAGGCTGACGCTGACATGCCGCAATTGTCGCGGCGTGATTTGAGCAAACGTTCCCAGCCTCTCAGCGCGCCGCCACGAGCCCAACCTCGACCCGGTCGCGCCCGCCGCGCTTGGCGCGGTACAGCGCCTCATCAGCGCGCATCAGCGCCGTGTCCAGGCCTTCACACGGCCCGAAGAGCGCTACACCGACCGAGATCGTGACGGGGATCGTGCGTCCGCTGCTCAGTGGGCAGGGCGTGCTGGCCATGGCCAGGCGCAGCCGCTCGGCCACCGCGCGCGCAGCAGCGATGTCGCCCACATCGACGAGCACCATGAACTCTTCACCACCAAAGCGCCCGAGCAAGGCGTCGGGGCGCAACTGCGCTTGCAGCACCTGGGCCGTGTGGTGCAAGACCGCGTCGCCGACGATGTGGCCATGCACGTCGTTGATGACCTTGAAGCGGTCCAGGTCGAGCATCACCAGCGCCGCTTCGCGGCCCGCGCCCTGCGCGCGCGCCACGGCAGCCGGTGCCATCTCGCGCAGCGCACGGCGCATCAGCACGCCGGTGAGTTCGTCGGTCGAGGCGCGTGACTTGAGCTGCTGGTGCAACCTGGCGCTCACCGTGTTCAGCAGCAACGAGGCCAGAACGATCGGCAAGGTGGCGTAGACGATGGCATACCAGGGCTGCAGCGCCAAGGGCAAATAGAGCTCGTGCACCTGCCGTGGGCCTGCGTAAGCCAGGGTGAAGCTGGCGCGCAGCAACCAGCTGGTGAAGTACAGGGCCACCACCACACCGAGCACGCGCTCGACCAGGTAGCGCGGCCGGGCCAGGAACGGCCAGCAGGCCAGCAGCATCATGGCCGCGCCCAGCAGGCACAGCAGCGCGAAGCTAAGGCCCGGCACCAGGCCACCGGCGTAGGCCGCGATGCCGATGGCCGCCGTGATGAGCACGCCCGTGCCGATGACCAGCTGCGGCTGAATCAAGCCCTGGCCCGCCAGCCGCGCCAATGCCAGCGCGAACATGGGCCCGCTCAAGCAGCTCAACCACAGCATCAGCCAGGTCGACACGGCGCCTGGCTGGGAACTCGTGAACAGCAGCGGAAACAAACCCGCGCCCAGGACGAGGAAGGCGGCGGTGGCGATGTGCAGGGCCTGGCGCACGCGCGCTTCGTCGGGCCGCGCCATCATCATCATGGCGGCGGCAACGAGGGAGCCAGCGCCACAAACGACGTAGCTTGCGAGGGGGTCGATAGCGAGCATGACTCCGACATATCGACCAAAACCCACAGCGGCTTGAGTGCCGGCCACCCAGGGCCCGTTAGCGCAACCTGCCGGCGTGCCGCTCCAGCAAGGCCACGCGCGTGGCCGGGCTCGCCAACTGCGCCAGCCACCAGCGCAGCGCGCGGCCCAGGCCCTGTGCCGAGCCCTCGCTGCGCCAGGCGTAATGCACACGCGCCACGAAGGCCGGTCGCAAGGTGGCTTTGTGCACCAGATGGCCAGCCTGCACGTGGGGGCGCGCCAGCGGCTCGGGCACGAAGCCCGCGCCCAGGCAGCGCAGCAGCGCTTCGAGCTTGGCGTGCATCGACGAGACCGTCAGCACGTCCTGCCCCGGCAGCAGGTTGACGGTGAGTGGCGCCAGGCGCCGCGCGGTGTCGGCCACGGCGACGGCGCGGTGGTGCACGAGCTGGCTGTCTTCCAGCGGCTGCGTGGCACCCGCCAGCGGGTGGTGCGGCGCCACGCAGAAGATGAAGGCCATGTCGCCCATGTGCGCAAGCTCGATGCCCCCCGGGTTGGCGTGCTCCCCGCTGACGCCGATGGCCAGGTCAACCTCGCCCGAGACCAGCGCTTCCCAGGTGCCCGCCAGCACCTCGTTGCGCAAGCGCAGCCGCGTGGGCGGGCCGGCGCTCGAATCCGCATCGCTCACGCCGCAGAAGGCTTCCACCAGCTCGAACATCGTGGGCATGGCGATGAGGTCTTCCACGCTGATGGCCAGCTGCGATTCCCAGCCGCTGGCCACGCGCTTGACGCGGTTGGCCACGGCGTCCATCTCGTGCAGCAGCCGCCTGCCTTCGCGCAAGAGCTCGCTGCCTGCGGTCGTCAGTTGCGCCTGGCGCGAGCTGCGGTCGAAGAGCAGCACGTCCAGGGCTTCTTCGAGCTGGCGCACGCTGTAGGTCAGTGCCGAGGGCACTTTGCCGAGTTCGCGCGCGGCAGCGGCAAAGCTGCCTGTGCGCGCGATGGTGTCCATCATCAGCAGCGCATCGGGCGTAAGGGCGTCACTGGGTTTGGCCATGGCTTCATCTTATTTGAACGCCGCCTTCAAGTGCCCACCACCCTGGTGCCGGCTGCCGCGCCTAGAGTTCAGTCCACAGCAGGAGCACGCACCATGACCACCACCCGCCGATCCAACGAACGCGGCTATGCCGACCACGGCTGGCTCAAGAGTTTTCACAGCTTTTCCTTCGCCGACTATCACGACCCGGCGAACATGGGTGTGGGCAACCTGCGCGTCATCAATGAAGACCGCATCGCGCCCGGCACGGGCTTTGGCCGCCACGGCCACCGCGACATGGAGATCGTGAGCTACGTGCTTGACGGCGCGCTGGCGCATTCCGACTCGATGGGCAACGGCCAGCCCGGTGGCGTCAACTCGGGCGTTATTCGCCCCGGCGACGTGCAGCGCATGAGTGCGGGCACGGGTGTGATGCACAGCGAGTTCAACCACTCCAAGACCGAGCCCACGCACTTCTTGCAGATCTGGCTCTTGCCGCACACGACGGCCATCGCGCCGGGCTACGAGCAAAAGCACTTCGACGCTGCGGCCAAGCGCGGGCGCCTGGCGCTGGTGGCCTCACGCGACGGCGCGGAAGGCTCGGTGCAGATGCATGCCGACGCCGCCATTCGCGCCGGGCTCTTTGATGGTGACGAGGCGGCCGAGCTGGCCTTGAACCCATCGCGCATCGCCTACGTCTTCGTCGCACGCGGCAGCGTGTCGGCCAACGGCCAGGCATTGGCGCAAGGCGACGCACTGCGGCTGGACGGCGAGAGCCGGCTCACCCTGACGCAAGGCCAGGCCGCCGAGGTGCTGGTGTTTGACCTCGCGGCCTGAGGCTGTTTGCGTCCCCTCTTTCTTCCACTCTCTTCAATCAGGACTCTGCCATGACCGCCTTCACGACCCGCCAAACGCCCATCACTTCGGTGGTTATCCTCGCGCGCATTTTGCTGGCGCTGATGTTCGTCATCGCTGGCGCCTTCAAGTTCGCAAACCTGCAAGGCACGGCGGGCTACATCACCAGCGGCGGCCTACCGTTTGGCGCGCTGCTGGCACCGGTGGTTGCAGCCGTCGAGCTCTTTTTCGGCCTTGCGATCATCGTTGGCTGGCAGGCGCGCTGGGCCGCTTTGGGGCTGGCGCTCTTCACCATCGTCGCCTCGCTCTTCTTCCATAAGTTCTGGGCCGTGCCGGCCGACCAGGCCTTTGTGCAGCAGCTGATGTTCTTGAAGAACATGGCGGCGGCTGGCGGCTTGTTGATGGTGTTCTCGTTCGGCGCCGGGCCGGGCAGCCTGGACGCGCGCGGCGCTTCGACTGCGGCCTGATCAGCCAGGCGGGCGGCGGCCTGGCTTGCGGCGAATGTGCGGAGCCAGGCCCGCCAGCGCCAGTGCGGCCAGCAGCCACATGGGTGGTTCGGCGATGAGCGCGGTTGACGGTGGCGGCAGCAGCATCGCAAGTTGCGGCAAGGGCGCCGTGCCCAGGCCATAGAGGATGGCGTGCGACAGGGCTTGCTGCGCACCGATGATGGCCCATAGGCCGCTCACGGTGTCGTCGGCGAGCTCGAAGATGGCCCAGGCGGGGTCGGAACGCCCATTGCCTGACTTGAAGCCGCTGGCCACGCGGTCGTAGGTGCTCCAGGCGGCGGCGTCGATGCTGAAATTGCCACTCAGGCCGGACGTTAGCGAGTGTGTCGAAGCCAACCAGCCGTTGTGGGCGCCGGCGCTGTTGTCCGACGCATCGACAAACGCCCAACCCTGCGCGATGAAGCCTGCATCGCCTTGGTTGTTGCCGTTGATGTTGCCGGCCCCCGCCAGCAAGCAGCCCAGCGCGCCGTCGGCGGT